>JANOYH010000091.1:0-80967 GCA_031428775.1 Bacteroidota bacterium | reverse complement strand
GCGATCAATTATTAACTGATACAAAAACCATTACCAAAGAAGATATAGATGCTTTTGCAGATTTGAGTGGCGATCATTTTTATGCGCATTTAGCAGAAACAGATTTTAATGGAACCATGTTTGAGCGTCAGGTGGCACATGGCTATTTTATTATGAGTGCCGCAGCTGGTTTGTTTGTGGATAGTTATGAAAAGAATCCTGTGTTGTTGAATTATGGCATTGATGAATTGAGATTCACCAAACCCGTTTATGTGGGAGATTCAATTCAAGTGCGCTTTACTTGCAAAGAAAAAATTGCGCAAGAGAAAAAAGAAAGTACTGATATAGATAAAGGCATTGTAAAATGGTTGGTGGAAATTATGGATGGCACAAACGAAATCACCGGCATCGCCACCATACTTACGATGGTTGCAAAAAAAGGATAATATAAATAATAAGATAGTAATTAAATAATGTGCATGATTAATAGCTATGTAACATATACTTCATTGAATGGAATTGGTGTGATTGAATATTATACGGCACAGCATAATTCCTTACCCGCTGCAATTTTAACCGAATTAGCACATACAATAACCAGTGCAGGTATAGATGAACAATCAAAAGTTTTGATACTACAGTCTGCAGGAATGAAAACATTTTGTGCTGGTGCCTCATTTGATGAATTGCTAGAAATAAAAACTGCTGAAGAAGGATTACAATTCTTTAGTGGTTTTGCAAAAGTAATCAATGCCATGCGCGAATGTCCTAAGTTTATTATTGGAAGGGTACAAGGAAAAGCCATCGGTGGCGGAGTAGGTTTAGCATCTGCCTGCGATTATACACTAGCCACAACAGCAGCGTCCATCAAACTTTCTGAATTAGCTGTGGGCATCGGACCCTTTGTAGTTGGACCCGCAGTTGAACGCAAAATTGGTACCAGTGCGGCCTATGAATTAGCCATTGACGCAACCAATTTCCGTACTGCCGCATGGGCAAAAGAAAAAGGTTTATACGCAGAAACATTCGACACCATAGAAGATCTTGATCAAGCAATTCATCAATTAGCAAATACATTAGCAAGTTCTAGTTCAGCAGCAATGCAAGAAATAAAAAAAGCATTCTGGAATGGAACTGAAAATTGGGATACCCTATTATTAGAACGAGCTGCTATCAGTGGCAAGTTGATACTTACTGAAGAAGCGAAAACATTTTTGAAGGGCTATAAAGCAAAGTAGTTTTTAAGAAAAAAGTGAATTTATTATTCATAACCAAAAACGAATTGTTTACAAATTGTATTATTTCGGTGAAATGAGATTGTTTTTCAAAAGAAAAGGGAACTATTTTTCAAATGATCATTTTTTCCTGGTAATTAATGGAAAATCTGCATTCTCCAAATGCGCTTCCTGCATGATATTGTTAATCTTTTTAACTATCTCCGGTTGTTCAGCTTTCAAATCTTTTGTTTCGTAAGGATCATTTCTCAAATGATATAATTGAATGTCTCCATCAGGATTTTGACGCACATTCAATCTAACCCCTTTCCATTCACCCATTCTTACAGCTTGTCTTCCTCCGTTCTCATGAAATTCCCAATAAAAATATTCGTGTTGTTGTTGATTTCCTTTTGATATAATGGTGGGCATAATTGATATGCCGTCTACTTTAGTTTTAAGCGGTTGCTGAACCAGTTCAGCAAATGTTGGTAAGAAATCCCAAAAGGCACCAGTCTGATTGGAGGTTTTTCCTTTCTCAATCATGGCAGGCCATCGCATAATCATTGGCACTCTAATACCGCCTTCATATAAATCTCTTTTAATACCCCGATATCCTCCATTGCTATTAAAGAATTCAGGTGTATTTCCACCTTCTTTATGCGGACCATTATCGCTAGTAAAAACAATTAAAGTGTTTTTGTCTAGTCCCAGTTTTTTTAGTTGCCCTACTACTTGTCCCACATAGTCATCAAGGCGTTGTACCATAGCTGCATAAGCTGCATGTGGATATGCTTGTGGTTGATAGCCTTTACCGTCCCCTGTTTTAATAGGCTTGGCATCTTCATTAAATAATTTTTTATAGGATGTTAAGCGTGGATCGTTTTCTGGCAATTGCAAAGCAGCATGCGGAAGCGTATAGGATAGATAAAGAAAGAATGGTTTGCTTTTGTTTGATGTTATGAAGTCGAGCGCTTTCTGTTGAATCAGGTCGCCTGCGTAAGAGGTTTGATTGTCGATTGTATTTGGCAGATCCACTCTAAGATCGTTATTCCACAAATGATCTGGAAAATAATCATGAGCAAGTGACTGACAGTTATAGCCATAGAAACTATCAAAGCCCTGTTTAATAGGGTCTCCTGAGGAGCCAACAGGACCGAGGCCCCATTTACCAAAATCGCCCGTTGTATAACCGGCTTTTTTGAACATCTCGGCTATGGTAAAAGCCGAATCAGGAATAGGGAATTGGCCTTCTGGTTCCATCCCCATATTACCTCTAACAGCCGTATGACCTGTATGCAAACCAGTTAACAGTGAAGCACGAGAAGGAGCGCAAACAGAAGTGCCGGCATAGAACTGTGTAAAACGAATACCTTCTTTTGCAAGTTCATCAATATTGGGTGTTTGAATTTTTTGTTGCCCATAACAGCCAAGATCGCCATAACCTAAGTCGTCTGCAAGAATAAAAATGACATTTGGTTTTCCTTTTAATTGCTGTGCACTAAGCTTAAAAGTGATTACCAATAAAAAGTTGAGAAATAAAAAAAAAATTTAGCAGTTTTCATATTGTTAAACTGAATTGAGTTGATTGTGGAAGGTTATTCTATGCTTATCCAAAGATAATTGAGAAACATTCAACAATTGTCACACAATCGGTTGCATTAAAACCGCTATATTTTATATTTATTTTCAGTCAAATAACAGGTATTTCATATAAGTTATTTCAAAACACCTGCCGCCCATTCTGATGCATACTTGGCTTTGAAATATTTAATTCGAAGGTTGACCAGTTTTTCTGCGGTCTCAATGAGTTTGGTTTCGCGAGCATTCACCAAGAAAAGGCTACTCTCACCATTATAGAATTTGAGGTTCTCAGCACGTAACAATGCGTTATATCCATTATATGCCCCTTGCATGCTACGGATCTGTTGTTGTATCAAATTTGCTTCAGTGTAATAGGATCGAATCTTATTTTCTGTTTCCCATTTCTTAGCATTGAAAGCTAAATTGGTTTCCTGAATTTTTAATTTCGACTTGGTATAGTCGCCCCTTCCTTCGCGTAAAAACAAGGGTACTTTCACATCTAACCCCCATTTGTAATTGTTCTGTAAAAAACTAGCGTCAACTCCTTTCACCACATTATACCCTGAATTTAATAAATTGGCTTTTACATTTACTGTTGGTAATATGCTTTGAAACTTTAATTTCTTTTCTACTTCCAAACTATTCAACTTAAACTGATAACTTTTTAAATTTGGGTTTTCATTCACCGATCGCACAATCAAGGCTTCCAAAGGCTGCTCTTGAAATGCTCTTACAAACTGCATTGTATCGGGTACATATTTTGTAGGCAACAAATAAGCACTATCGTTTTCCATCCACAAATAATTACTCAACTCTAGACCAGCATTGTTTATTTTTTGCATGGCATCGGCCTGCATTGCTGCAAAATTTTCCACTTGTGTATATGCTTCTATTGTATCCATAACAGACCTATCGCCATTCTGATAAGCCAATCGAACCAACCTTAAACGGTCATAGGCTATGGTATAATAGCGGTTATAAATACTATACAATTGATATGCACCGGCCCATTGCCAATAACTATTATGTGCAGTAAACAACAAATCATTTATCATGATCAATTGTTCTTGCTGACTTTGATTTTGAAATATTTTTGCTTGTTGTAAAGTTGCTCTTCGTTTATCTATCACCAATCCTTTTCCCAGAGGCATTTCAATGCCCAGATAAGAATTTTTTCCAGCCGTTACTTCAGAATTGAGGTATGATCCACCATTATTTTCAAGTCCGGTCTTAATGTCAATGCCTGCCAATGCAGTGGGTATTTTAAGTTCTGGATTATTATAGAAATAATAATTCTTACCATCAAAGGTTTTATTACTTCCTTCAAATGTAAATGCAGGATCAAACCCACCTCTTGCACTCAGTAAATCCGCATCGGCCTTTTTAACTTGAATTCCTGCTTGTTTGGCAACAGGATGATATTGTTTAACCTGTTGAATAAATGCTTCTGGAGTAAACACCTGTGCATGCAGCTGGATTACCAATAACAATCCTATAAGAAATACAATCTGCCGCATATTATTTACTCTTTGACTTGTTTATGCCTTTCTTTTCTTCATCAGCTTGGTAGTATTCAGGTGGAAAACCATTGATATTTCTCCAAAGCTCATACCAAATACTAACATCTTTCAACAAAGCAATGCCGTTAGCACCAGATCCTATACTCAATTGTTTTGGCCAGGATTTTTCATTGGCGTCTTCTACAACCAAAATGCGAAACTTACCATTTGAACTAACCGATGTTTCAATTGCTGATACCTTTCCACCAAATGTTCCATAGTTTGCATTGGGCCAGCCACTAAATACAATTGCTGGAAAACCATCGAAAATGAATCGCACTTTTTGCCCTTTTGAAATCAAGGGCAAGTCCATCGGTTCAATAAACAATTCAATTGCGTGAGTGGCATTTGTTGGCACAATTTCAACAATCATTTCGCCTTCTTTTACCATCTCTCCAATACCTGCTTTTTTTGCAGCGCGTATTTGTCCTTCTTGTGGTGCAGTTATATAATAGAGTTGTCTTCTGATATCATAATTACTATACTGATTTTGCAACTTAGAAACATCTGCTACGCCGCTAGCAATATTAGAACGCGACGAATAAATATCACCAGCAGCTTTTGAGATTTTATCCTTGTAATCTTGTTCAATGCTATTTTTTTCAATAAATAAATTGCGTAATTCCTGCTTGCTCTGCAGAAATTTACTCTCTGTTCCAATTCTTTTGGCAATGCTATTTTGAAAACTCAGTTTCCTTTTTTCAAAATCAGTAAGAGAAATTACGCCACTATCTAACATTAATTTAGCCGCTTCTATCTGACGTTTACTTACACTATATTCATTGTTCACCGCAATTAAGTCTGTACTGTCAGATTGCAGTTTAAGATATTGTTGGCTTATTTTATTCTCGAGTTGCTCCAACTTTAATGCCTTGCTCTCTGTGAGTGCACTCACTTGTGTTTCAGCCGTCTTTGCCTTATTCTCGTATCCTTGATTGGCTTGTTGTTTAGCGTTGATCTGCTCTTGAGTACGTGACAATAATTGAGGATCAAAATACTCTACCTTAACTTCGCCCAATTGCAAAATGGTATCACCTGTTTGTACAAAATCGCCTTCTTTCACATACCATTTCAATACTTTGCCTGCAAGAACCGTGTTCAACTCTTGCGGTCTTTGTTCTTGACTTAATGTTGTAACCAATCCTTTAGCTCGAATGTTTTGAGTCCAGGGTAAAAATGCAAGTATCCCTAATAAAATCAAAGTACCATATAGCCATTTTTTTATGACTGAGTGCTTATTAATTTGGTAAATGTTTTTATACGAATTTAATTGACTTGATGGCAGTTTGCTTTCTATATCGACTAAAAGATAATTTTCCATGATTAGTTATTTAGACTTTCAACAATGTTCAAAGCCTCGCCTTGTTTTACAATTACCCCATTTTCTAAATGTATTATCCAGTTACATGTTTTTGCTACTTCAATATCTGCACTAGCAATGATTACAGTGGAAGATTTTTCTTGGTAAATCAAGTCCATAATTTTCTTTCTATCTATCGGATGTAAGTATTGAAAGGGTTCTTCCAATAATAACATACGACGCTTCCCTAATAAGGACCTTATTAATAAAATGGATTGCTTAATTCTTGCTGATAACCGATTACCTGCTGTTTGCAATAAAAAGTCGTACCCATTAGGAAGTGACTGCACAAATTCAGTTAGTCCGCACAACTTGACCATTTCTGCCAACTCTTTATCTGAGATAAGCTTATTGCCCATGGTCAGGTTCTCACGCAAACTTCCTTGAAAAATGTCTTGCCTACTCAATAAGATTCCTGTTACAGATCGCAAAGATTCAATATCATAACTTGCTATAGGCATTTCATCAATCAATAATGCACCTTCATAATTCCTATATGCGCCAGTTAATAAACGCAGTATGGTAGATTTTCCAGATCCCGAGTTGCCATACATACAAACTGTTTCGCCAGGTTTGATTGAAAAATTGATCCCTTTCAAAACAGGATTACCCTTATCATAACAATATTCAAGTTGCTTAAATTCAATAGATAACCCTGTATCGGATTCAGCAATTTTCTGTGTACCAGATTTCTCTTTAGCACTTTCCGTTACTTTTGCCAATTTTTCCACTGAAGTGAAAACGTCATATATTTTATCAAGATTGGTGATGAGTTTTTCTACCGATCCAATTACCATAATAATCACAATATCGGCAGCTATAAATTGACCAATATTAATCTGTTGGTCAACCAATAAAATTGCTCCAACAATCAACATACTTGCCGTTATTATTACTTTAAACCCAACCAAACTCCAAAACTGAGTAATCAATATTTTAAAGTATCGGGTATGTGATTCTAAATAACTGGTTACGTATTCATCCGTTTTTTCAATATTTAAATGAGTACCCTTACTATACTTAAATGTCTTTACCACACGCGCCATTTCTTCAAGCCAAGCTGCTGTTTTGTATTTATAATCGCTCGACTCCACATTTGCTGCAAAACCAGTAGGTAACGTATTTCGCAATACCACATATAGAAGCACTAATAATATTGCGCCAAAACCAATGAAAACAGGATGATACAAACTGAGTAATATCACACCAAATAAAATTTGAATCAAGGCAGCAGGAATATCTAGTAAAAGTTTCTCAATTCCCTTTTGAAGTGTTGCTGTATCAAAAAAACGATTTACCAGTTCGGGTAGGTAATAACTACTCATATTTTCAATATCCAGTTTTGGAATTGTGTTGGCAAATTCCAATGAGTATCGTACATATATTTTTTGTTGAATTTTTTCAATTACCTGCATTTGGCGTACTTGTAACAATCCACCAATAAATACAGCAAATACAACCATCACAATCAAAACAATGATTGATGTAGAGATGGCACCTGCTAATACAAAACTGATGATTGTTTGTATACCTAAAGGTGTAGCAAAGCCAACTAGACCAGCTAGGATAGCATAAATATAAATTGAACTAATGTCTTTCTTCTCTAATCTAAGCAGCGCAAACAGCTTTTTTGCAGCTAATGCAGGTGAATGTTCATGTAGTGTTGCCATAAGAGATAATTAATAACAATGAACACATTGAAATACCATTTGTTTGCCGAAACAACTTATTTATGAAGAATTTACAAATCATCAAACTCATAAATAGGGTCAATATGAGTCCCTGCTTGCATTTCAAAAACAGGTTTGATGATCCCATCATGTAAATCATAGACCCAACCATGTATATGTGGAAGTTGCTTTTCTTTCCATGATTTTTGAACAATAGAAGTCTTAGCAAGGTTCATCACCTGTTCCTGCACATTCAATTCAACCATTCTATTTACGCGTAAGGTTTCGTCTTCAATATTATCTACTTCATCTCTATGAAAACGGTGTACGTCTTTGATATTGCGTAACCATTTATTGATAATGCCATAACTATGGTTTGTCAATGCCGCTTTTACTCCACCGCAACCATAATGTCCGCATACAATAATGTGTTTCACTTTCAAAACTTCTACTGCATACTGTAATACACTTAACAGATTCAGGTCTGTATTTACAACCATATTAGCAATATTGCGATGTACAAATATTTCACCAGGCTGTGTACCAGTAATTTCATTTGCTGGAACCCTACTATCACTGCATCCAATCCAAAGAAATTCTGGAGTTTGAAGATGTTCTAGTCGGTCAAAAAACATAGGATCATCTTCTACTTTTTCCTTTGCCCAAGCTTTATTTTCTAAAAGTAATTTTTCGTAAGTTTTCATTTGTTGCTATTTTTTTGTTCTTGTATTAAAAGGTGCAATGGGTTATACTGACTCTTCTTCAGTTCAACCTTAATGTTTTTCAGGTGTGCATGAATCAGAAAATTGTTGATTTCTTCAATGATATCCTTATCAATAAATTCAGCTCTGGATATGTCTATTAACAGAAAGGCATTAGCTGGAATCGTTTCCAATTTGTTTTTTACATTCGGTTTGTTCAAAAAAGAAACGTCTTTTCTGAGCCTAATGAGGAAGTTGTTTTTATCCTGTACTATCAACAATGCCGATCTGAAATTACTTCTCACCATATAAAATAGTCCAACCAAAATACCAATAATAATTCCAAATAGTAAATCGGTAAATAAAATGGCGAGGATGGTTGCAACAAAAGGAATAAACTGATCCCATCCCTTTTGATAAAACTCTTTGAAGAGTGAAATTTTCACCAATTTATATCCCGTGAAAATCAACACCGCCGCCAGTGCACTCAAAGGTATTTTGTTTAGCAGATTTGGGATAAACAGGACAAATAACAATAGAAAAAAACCGTGTAAAATAGTAGATAATTTTGATTTGCCTCCAGCAGAAACATTAGCTGAGCTCCTAACTACTACCGATGTTAAAGGCAAACCACCCAACATACCCGATACAATATTTCCTACACCCTGTGCTTTCAATTCACGATTGGTAGGTGTTACCCTTTTGAGAGGGTCTAGTTTATCTACCGCTTCAATGCCCAACATTGTTTCTAAGCTTGCCACTATTGCCAGCGTAAATCCTGTAACCCAAACATCCGTGTTTTTCAAGAAGTTAAAATCCGGGAAGGTCAAAAATGAAACAAAAGATGCTGCATCCTTGGCTACTGGAAGGGCAACCATTTGCTTCACATCTAATGCAAGAGTTGGATACATACTTAAATAATACTCATTGATAAGGATTCCTACAATAACTACTACTAACGGACTTGGTATCAACTTCAAATACTTATTTGCTTTAACCGACTTGTTTTCAAAAAACATCATGATAAGCATGGATGCTATACCGATGATAACTGCCGTCTTTGATAAGTAATCACTTGATCGTAGTAACTCACTAAAAGTATTAAAAGAATCAGATTGCAGAAAAGTTTCATCACCTTCAAAATCAGCATCATAACCAATTAAGTGGGGAAACTGTTTTAATATAAGTATCAACCCAATAGCGGCCAACATTCCTTTAATCACTGAGTTGGGCACAAAATCTCCTATTACACCGGCCCTGGCAAAGCCTAATAGAATTTGTAAAACCCCTGCAATTACCACTGCAACAAGAAAGGCTTCATACACTTGCAATTTCAATATTCCAGTTGCAACTATTACTGTTAAACCTGCGGCAGGGCCGCTTACACTCAAATTTGAACCACTCAAGATTCCTATCACAATACCACCCACAATACCCGCTATAATACCGGAAAAAAGCGGCGCACCTGAACCTAAGGCAATTCCCAAACAAAGAGGAAGAGCTACCAATAAGACTACAATAGATGCCGGAAAATCACTTCCGAAAAATTGAAAATATTTTTTCATGCTGCTATTTTCATTGTTAAAATATGTCATTCAAATATCCTCTAAATTATTAGCAATTGGGAGGAGGAACATGAATTTCAATAGTATGATTTAGTGGGATACCATTTGAAACAATCTTAGATCTTGACTGTTCTTTTTTACTTGTAGAGGGTAGTTCAAATGTGGAACTTACCACATAATAGCTTTTGCCTTTGGCCTTTTCTGGTGCATCATCATGTGGTAATTCTTCTGTAAACTGGCCATTCACCCATGTTTGAATCAACTGCTGTAGCGGCAGGTTTTGAATGGTGAATACCAAAACCAGAAAAATGACAATGATTTTTTTCTTCATTTTATACTAAATATTTAATCCTCCACAGACACTCAAAACCTGTCCGGTGATATAAGAACTCCAATCGCTCGCTAAAAATAAGGTTGTATTGGCAATTTCTTCTGCCTTTCCAAAACGACCCAAGGGTATTTTTTTCAAAAACTCCGTTGCGCCTTCCCCGCCTTTTAAATAGTGTGTCATATCCGTTTCAACAAAACCCGGAGCAATGGCATTGCAGCGAATATTCCTGCTGCCCAATTCCAGGGCTACAGACTTGGTGAAACCTATGATACCTGCTTTAGACGCAGCATAGCTACTCTGACCAGCATTGCCTCTTACACCAACAATAGAACTCATATTGATGATAGATCCACTTTTTGCTTTCATCATTGGTCGTATCACTTGTTTGGTCATGTTGAATACAGACTTCAAGTTAATGTCCATTACATCGTCCCATTGCTCTGCAGTCATCCTTAACAAAAGATTGTCTTTGCTTATCCCAGCATTATTCACACAAATATCAATTGCGCCAAATTCTTTTAACACATCATTTACAAAAATCTCGCATTCGGCAAATACACCCGCATTGCTTTGATAAGCTTTTGCCTTTACGCCCAATGCCTTCAATTGTTCTTCTAAAGCAGCAGCTTTTTCTGCACTACTATCACTCACGTAGGTAAAAGCAATACTTGCACCTTGTTCTGCTAACTTGAGGGCAATGGCAGCACCAATACCACGTGCTGCGCCAGTTACTATGGCTACTTTATTTTCTACTAGTTTCATGCGCTTTGTTTATATGGAGCACAAATGTAAAATAATTGAGTGGAATCTGTGAATTATGCCTTACCTCCCTTATTCTGATAGTTTTTTTCGAATTCAAAGAAGTGAAAATGAAAAAAAACATACGCCAAAAGGATCATCAAGCTCAATAGCCAAAAGGTTAAAGAATAGATAATCATAAAAAATAGCACTGCCATTACCACAAAGACAATATTCAAATATTCTTCTGGCTTCATTTGATGGGTATATTGAATACTATGAAAAAAGCTAGGGATTACCAAAACCATCCATACCAACTGTGGATAATCTATCCAACTAAAATGAATGGGGTATGCCTTCCACACATAGATCAGTTCTGGTATAAATAATATTAAATAAAGCAACATCATTTTCAGAAAACGGTTGGGCATACTAATGGGTAAACTGCGCATGAACAATAAACTATCGTATTCAAAAGTCCTTATTTGTGTAATAATAGTAGAATGAGCAGCCACGATTAATAAAAAACATAACAACAATGGACGCTGGTCGGGTCTATACGGTTCATACAACTGAATGAACCCATATAAAAATACCAGTGTAAATAACTTAGTCAACACCATCATCTGTTTTCTTTCTTTCCACAAATGCCATAATGGATAACTAAATGCTAGTTTAATGAAAGGAACTTTTGGTAATTCCCATTGCATCAATATTATTTTTGAGCCATGATTTCTCAAACAACTGGTATACCATTCTACTGCCAATGCCATGAATGCACTATTTGCAATTAATATAATGAAGGCCGATTGATACAGCCCATTATGAATGGCTACGCCGATAGCGATACATGCATAAATCCAAACAGGTGCATATACCTGTACGTGAATAAACAGCATCCATCCCCTAATTTTATTGGTGCTTAATTGATTGAGTGTACTCAGAAATAACTGCTGCGGTTCTAATAGTCTACGAATGATATAATTGGCACATTTGAGTGTATAAAGTCCCCAGATTCCAATAACTATTGACAATAAAATACCGCTTCCCAAAAAAGCCTGCATCAAGGATAAATGATAGTTGATTAACTGACCCCCTTTTACCACGCCAAAAAGTACAAAGAAAAAAAAGGCAAAAAAACCAGCATTCATCCGATAGAAATAATTCACCAATACTTTTTGCAATATCATGGCCTTATTCTTCATAGTTCAGCATAACTAAGTGATTGATTGGCTACCTGAATATTTCCGGTAAAATTTAAGGGTGTTTGAAACAACTGATGAGAGGTGATAAGAAAAGAGACCTGCGCTTGTTCAACTAATTGGTTAATCCAATTAGACACGGTATCTACAGCGGCTACGTCCATGGTAATCAATGGCTCGTCTAACATGATCCAGGAAGGGTTGCCAATGAATGCCAATACTAGACTCAATTTTTTGATCATTCCGCTTGAATAGGTACCAATTTCCTGTTGGTAAGCGTGACTAATATGCAGTTGCTCTAATTGTTCCAACGCTTTTGTTGTTGCTACTTTTCTTGTACCACAATAAAGCGTTACAAGGTCTTTTGCGGTTAAAAAGGTAGGATATAAAGGTTCTGCCTCTGCATAATTAACGCCTCTTAAAAAGAGCGTTCTTTCTTTTTTAATATTAATTTGGTCTCTATAAATCTCTCCTTTAAATGGGTGCAGACCTGCTACCATTTTTAATAGGGTAGTTTTACCAGAGCCATTCTCGCCTTGTACCCAATAAAGTCCTTTTTGTACATCCAGTGTAGGAATAGACAAAGCCAAATGCTTACCATAATATTTTTCAACCTGTTTAAATTGGAGCATATAAAAGGAGTTTGTCTAAAAACTGGTTTGCAAACTAAATATATTTAAAATGCGAACTCATTTTTGGTCAAAGTCCACCATCCATTCAAAGCCAAATTTATCTCTAAACATTCCAAAGTATGAACCCCAAGGACTGTCTTGGATAGGCATTTCAATTTGTCCACCTACTGAAAGCCCGTTAAATAATTTGTCTGCTTCTTCTTTACTTTCTGCACTTATTGAAATTTTACTTCTATTCTCATTCTCGTTGTGTTTCCCCATACTTTCTGGGGTATCGCTTCCCATTAATATATTGTGCTTTCCGATGGGTAGTGCAATGTGCATAATTTTATTTGCTTCATTTTCTGGTGTAGGAAAGTCAGGGTTTGACATATCTTTGAAACGCATAACCATTGCGAATTCTCCACCAAAAACAGATTTGTAAAATGTAAATGCTTCTTCTGCATTACCGTTAAAATGAATGTAAGGATTTATTTGTGCCATATTTATTTGTTTTAATTATTATTTTATTTTTCTAGTTTGTTTTCTATGTTATGCGTCCATACGCCTAACTCGCAAATACAACTTTTATGGTTTTTGGGGAGGTGTATTTCAAATTTATGCCTTTCAAATTAATGTACCTAACTTTTCAGCAGTGATTCACGTGAAATTGTTTTTGTGTTTTTTATTGGTAATTTAGTCGCGATGAAAAGTATCTCCCTTAAAAAAGTTCTACTCTATTCATTCATACTTGAAACCGTTTGTGTTACCTATGCGCTATATATAAAATCACTTACAGAAATTACTAGTATCCTTTTCACCATCAGTGGATTAGTAATGGTCTATTGCTTTCTAAAACTACCCATACCCACCACAAATAGTAGCATAGACATTTCGCCACTATGGAAACGCTACAGGATATTGCTGACCGCTATTGCCCTAATAGCCATCAGTGGCGCGGCTTACAAATGGATACAAGATGCCCCCATGGATTACCACGATGGAGACATGCTTCCCATCATCAAAATCATGAATGAACGATTTATTAGTGGTGCCTGGAGTCATGTCTACGATATTATTCCAGAGATATGGAATGGCATTCAACCCATTTACCTACCCGCTATGTGGTTGCCTTTTAGCATTCCCGTTTTTCTTGGTATAGATTTAAGGTGGATGACTGTTGTCTCTCTTTTTATTGTGGCTGCACTATTTTTATTTCGCATAAATCCCCGTCAACCTAAAGCACCCTATTTATTTCTAAGTGCCTTTTGTTTGTTGTGGTGGCTAATTTCTGCGGAGAACTCAGGGTTGATTCCCTATACCGAAGAAGGCGTTGTGATCTTATTTTATTCCCTACTTGCCATTGCATTAACCAGCAAAAATGTTTGGTTTCTTGGTATAGCCACTTCACTTTGTATCCTCAGTAGGTATGCCATTGTTGGTTGGCTGCCTGCCATGCTTTTCTATTTCACCTTCAACAAAGACTGGAAATATTTATACCGCTTTTGTATCACGGGTATTAGCTGCTTTATTCTTTTGGTGCTTATACCATTTGGATGGAGCACTTTTGTAAAACTTGCGTCCATCCCTTCTGCATATATTGCATTTACCAAACGCGTTTGGGATGATGCGCCCGTAGTTTTTAGAGAAAGCCTAGGATGGGCTAAATTTTTCGGACCTCAAAATATTACTTTACAGCATACGCTTTTGGTGTCTCTTGCCTTAACAGTACCCACCCTATTTATTGTTGTTACCTTATTACTGCAAAAAAAATATAGCCTCACCAATCAACACATTCCGTTTGCAGCACTCAAATTAACCTTAGTCGTTTTTTATACGTTGGTTGACGTGCCTTTTCTCTATCTATTTTATACGGGATCTTTTGTTAGTTTATTTTTGGTCACTTACCTACTTGCTGGAGTGCATAGCATAAAAGCATCGCCTGTGCTGAACTAATCCTTTGAACGCATTTGCGCCAATATTTCGTCTACATAAATTCGGTCATTACTTAGTCGGGGTACCTTGTGTTGCCCACCCAGCTTGCCTTTTCGGCGTAGCCATTCATGAAACACTGTTTTATCTAAGGCATGCACTATTGGCATTACCAAGGCAATATCCTTGTATCTCTTCGCTTCATAATCGCTATTCACTTGTTTGAGTGCGCAGTCTAATTCATAAGCAAACGCATCCACTGTTTCAGGCATCACATCAAACTCTATCAACCATTCATGTGCTCCTTTTGTTTCATCACCAAAATAGATAGGTGCAGCAGTATAATCATTTACCACCAACCCTGTTTTTTCACAAGCCATGGCAATTGCTTTATCCGCATTGTCTGCAATCAATTCTTCGCCAAATGCATTGATGAATTGTTTTAATCGTCCAGTTACTTTTATCTTAAAAGGAAATAATCGAACAAACTGAATAGTATCTCCTATTAGATAGCGCCATAGTCCACAATTGGTACTAATAACCAATGCATAGTTTTTACCCAGCGCTACTTCATTCAGTCCAATAGTCAAAGGATTTTCTTTTCCATACTCTTCCACAGGCATGAATTCATAAAAAATGCCATGTTCTAACAACAATAACATGCCCTCTTCATTTGGATCATTTTGTGCAGCAAAAAAGCCTTCACTGGCATTGTAGATATCTAAATACATCACACCCTCACCAATCAATTTTTTAAACTGCTCCCTATAGGGCGTAAAGGATACACCCCCATGTCCGTATAATTCCAGGTTAGGCCATACTTCTTTCAGCGTTGCTTTTCCTGTTATTTCTAAAATGCGTTTGATCAAGATCATGGTCCAAGTAGGAACACCCGCAATTGACGTTACATTTTCTCCAATAGTTGACTGAGCCAATTGTTCAATCTTTCCCTCCCATTCATCCATCAGCGCAATGGATAATTCTGGGGTTCGAATCCACTGTCCCCAGAAAGGCGAATTCTGTAATAATACCGCACTCAAATCGCCATACTGTATTTCTTCATTGACTTTACTTATCTGGTGACTTCCCCCAATCACCAAACTCTTTCCCGTTAAAAGATCGCTTTCATTATTGATATTATAATAGAGTGTTAGTACGTCTTTGGCTGCCTGAAAATGGCAGTCCTCCAAACTCTCGTCTGTAATAGGTATAAACTTACTTTTTTCGCTAGTAGTACCGCTACTCATAGCAAACCATTTTACTGGTGTATTCCAAAGCAACTGATCTTCCCCTTCCATTAATCGTTGGATGTAGGGTTTTAAATCTTCATATTCATGAATAGGAATACGCTGTTTAAACTGTCTGATCGTGAAGATTTCCTTCATGTCATATCGCCTACCAAATTCAGTGTACTGTCCGTGGGTAATCAAATCTTGCAAAACTTCCCTTTGAGCGGATATAGGCTCATTCATCCACTGTTCTATCTTTCCGAGCCTCAAACGAGCTAAACGTGATATGGCAGGACTAAGTAGTTTCATACAATAAGTACCAGCAAAATAAGCAATGGAAGCGAGAATAACGAAGGTTTATTCTTGTTCTATGGGTAGATTTTCAGATTCCTCTGATACTGCTGCTTGTAGCGGATTGTTATTTCCCATATCTATAATCCAGTCTTTTCTTTTCAACTCAAAATTGGTTCCTAAATAAAGTCGGCGTACTTGATCGTCTTCAGCCAACTCTTCCGCTGTACCATGACGGAAAATTTTTCCTTCAATCAACAAATAGGCCCTATCACAAATAGACAATGTTTCGTTTACGTTGTGGTCGGTGATGAGGATTCCGATGTTTTTAAATTTCAATCTTGCCACCACACTCTGAATATCTTCAACAGCAATGGGATCCACGCCCGCAAAGGGCTCATCCAACAAAATGAATTTGGGGTCAACCGCCAATGCCCTTGCTATCTCTGTTCTTCTTCTTTCGCCTCCACTTAAACTATCCCCGTTATTATCACGCACATGGTGCAGATGAAACTCATCTAGTAAAGATTCTAGCTTGTGTTGTCTTTCGCCCTTGGTGAGTCTTGTCATCTCCAAAACCGCCATAATATTGTTTGCTACTGTTAACTTTCTGAATACGCTTGCCTCTTGAGGAAGATAGCCAATACCCATCTGTGCCCGTTTGTACATGGGTAAGGAAGTAATGTCTAAGTCGTTCAGATACACTTTCCCTTCATCCGGTTTAATTAATCCAACAACCATATAAAAGGTGGTTGTTTTGCCGGCGCCATTCGGACCAAGTAGCCCAACTATCTCACCCTGCTCCACATTTACGCTTACATTATTTACAACGGTCCGTCCTTTGTAACTTTTTATGAGGTCTTTTGTATGTATTGTTAGGTTCATAGTACAATTGTAAAAATAAGATTGTTGTAAGGAACTATGGTGGAATAGGGCATAGTATTTTGTTATAGTTTGATAGATAAGTGGCATTTTTTGAACCCTTCCCCTTTGTTAGATGTGGTTTTTTTAATGTTTGATAGTATGTTTGCGCATATTTTATCGCTCATGAAAGTCATTGATCACATTAATCAAGCAAAAGATACCCTTGTTTCTTTTGAGGTATTACCGCCATTGAAAGGCAAGACCATTGTTACCTTATACGATCATTTAGACCCTTTGATGGAGTTCAAGCCTTCTTGGATCAATGTTACTTATCATAGAAGCGAAACCATGTTCAAGAAAAAGGCTGACGGCACTTTTGAAAAAGTAGAAGTCCGTAAAAGGCCCGGCACTGTGGGTATTTGCGCAGCCATCATGAACCACTATAAAATTGATGCGGTTCCTCATATCATTTGCGGAGGTTTCACCAAACGCGAAACAGAAGACGCACTAATTGACCTCGATTTTCTTGGCATAGACAACGTACTAGTGCTTCGTGGCGATGCGGCTAAGAATGAATCTGCCTTTGAATCAGAGCCGGGAGGTAATGATTTTGCGATTGACCTTTTGAAACAGGTGAGCAATATGAATAATGGCGTTTATCAGGATGAGGACATCAAGAGTGGTGGCAAAACAAATTTCTGTACGGGTGTAGCCGGATATCCTGAAAAGCATTTTGAAGCACCCAACTTAGAGATTGACCTGATGAAACTAAAAGAAAAAGTGGATGCTGGTGCCGAATATATCATGACCCAAATGTTCTTCGACAACCAAAAGTTTTTTGATTTTGTGAAAGCCTGTCATGCTATTGGAATAACCGTACCCATCATTCCAGGTCTTAAACCCATCACCAATAAAAAACAACTCTCCGTTCTACCTAGAATTTTTCATGTTGACATACCCACCGATTTGTCTAATGCCATCAACAAATGCAAGACAGATGCGGAGTGTGAAATAGTTGGTGGGGAATGGCTGGTACAACAAAGCAAAGAACTCAAAGCTTTTGGCTCGCCGGTATTGCATTATTACACCCTCGGAAAACCAAAAGTTATTTGGAACGTGGTGAAACAAGTGTTCTAACAAAAGGCTTTCTAGACATTTACCCGCGGTAGCGCTTAAAGTGTATCTACTCCTTGTCTACTTTGGCAGCGGGCAAATAATGCGGCTGCGCCACTTATTTGCCTGCCTCCGCCTACGCTCGGCACTGCAGCCAAAGAGGCCAATCCGCAGATACACTTTAAGCGCATTGTAAGAGGTAGGTATTGAATGCTCAAGTTTTGCTAGCAAAACTTAAGATTTGGATAGCTTTTAGGAAAATCAATTATTCATTTTTTGCCTTTTAATAATTGTCTAATAGAAGCCAAATGTCCAAATAATACGATTGGAACGATAAATGTAGGCAACCAACAAAATGGGAAATTCAAAATTGCAATATTCGGTTGTTCAAATGCAAATTTCTGTATCGGTGAGGGTGCTGAAAATAAAGCATTCACTACAATATTTATTAATAGTCCAAGGCAAATGAAATTCCAAATCAATAAGATATTTCTGTTTATTGTCTGTTTCGTAAAACCAAAATAGGCGATTATTGCTGCTGTTATTCCTGCAATAATGTCAAAGTTTCGACCTTCAAAAGTAATCAATTCTGGAATTGCTTTGTTCTGAAATAGCCAAAATAAAACGATCTCAACTGGAATTCTCACTACGTTAATAATTGTCAAATTTCGTAAGGGCAAACTTTCAATAAATTCTCTATCATTACACTGTCAGTTTTCAGTTCTAGGGTTTCATTCTACTACGACCGCTAACGAAATAGGCTTATTTTTTTAAGGTGGTTTTCTAATTGATTCTTTATCTAGCGTCTCAAAATCATAATTTACATATCCTATTTCTTCTTCGTTGAACTTCCTTTTTCTTGGGTCAATTAACAAACATAGTATTTTGTCAATTTCTGATAAGTTCCAAAAATTATCATAGTCTAAAGCCTTATACAATAAATCTTTTGATGTTATCATTAGTGATAAATTTACGCTTTTGTTCATATCTTTGTTTATATACAGTCTGGCTGTACATTTGCCGCTTCTGAAAGGACAACAAGTAAGAAAGGGAAGAAATACTCTGCAGCCATGAGCAAATAATTCACTAAACTTAAATTTAAATCTATGCCGAAAAAGACAGTTGAACCTAGGAAGAATAAGCCTACTAAAAAGAAAAGCTCAGCACAGAAGAAAGCGGATCCAAAGAAAAAAGCACGGTAAGGTCAAAGACGCCGAGAGCCCGGTTCACAGAGCCGGGCTTCTTTTTTTGCCGTTGTTTGAATTTTAGGTGTTCAATAGGAACTGTGTCTCGGTTAAAAAGCGAAAAATCGTTCCAAGAGAAGTTAGCGTCATATTTTTTTGAAATTACTCTTTCACAAAGAATTTCTTTGTCGTTAATTCTATAAAAAGATTTTTCCCTTTTAAGGTAAGACCTGTTCGTAATGTACCATCTACCCCTCTATTGAAGAGTGTTACGATATAAAATGCATTTGATTCTTTTGGATTAATAGTTCTCTTTAATCCAGATTAAAATATCGTCCGGCTGAAGATGCAAGCTCAAGTGAATCTGCGGAAAAATCAATCGATAATGTAAAAGGATTATCTGTTTCATTTATTACACGAGTCCAAAATATAGCATAAACGTAGACCTTACCATTCTGGTCAGTATATTTTAGCCCACCTTTTGGAAAGCTGTTTTGAATTATTACGCCTTTTACGTCCGAACGAGTGTACTTCGATTCAGTGTCAATAGAAGTTTGTCCTATTGCTGTCAACCAAATCGTCAATAGTGTGATAGTAATCAATATTCTCATGTTGCTTTAACAAAGTTTCCACTTGTCAAAATATATTTTAAAGTTAATTCGTCCATTCCACCTGTGTCGTAATAAGCAACAAGCTTACATATGGCTAAGTTACCTGTTTTTTACATTTTCGCACAACGTCCATTAAGCACTTTTTTAAAATCTCCATATAATTTAATAAAGTCAGAAAGTTTTTCTTTCCCAAAAGATGTTACTATATAATCAATTATTGTATGTCCAACATTATAGATTTGATTGCTTGTGTTCAAATATTTCAATGTTGGTCGTTTTTTAATTGCATAGTTTACACTTGGTTTATTTACAATATTGGCTTCGTAGTCACATAATGCTTCCCAAAACCATTGAGGATATTTTTCAGCAAATTCTTTCTCAAATTGTTTGTCAAAGTCAATATTAGTTATGTCTCCGTATTTCGTTTTTGCATCAGCTATTAATATGTTTAGCTGAACACAATGGGTAAATTCGTGTACAGCAACTTTTTCCATTTCGATTGGTAAAATGCTATTGTACCAAGTCTGATACATTAAGTGAAATGCTTTTGGACCTCTACTTGTCCCGTTTGCTTTGCTATTTATTAAACCCGTTGCAGCATTAAACTTCATGTTCTGAACCAAAATCTGAACGTAGTTTTCTGGGAAGGCTTTCGTCAAGCAAAATTTTCATGAAGAGATTTCTCAGAGGTTAACGATTTTTTAGCCATTTCCAAAACAGCTACAACGGCTTCTTTAGAAACTGAAGGGAAATCATCAAGGAATTCAGATAAATCTTCTCCTCCTTCTATGTAGTCAAAGAGGTTTTGAATAGGTACTCTAGTTCCTAAAAATACAGGAGCGCCACTCATTACTTCAGGGTCTATACTAACTTGTCCGTATTTCATTTGAAATGAGTTTAGGAAGTGAAGTTACAAAAAATATCAAAAATCAACTTAAAGAGAGAACTCCAGTAGTTTGCCGTTAACACTTAAAAGTACGCAAAACATCAATTATAACCTTGGATTTATATAATTTATAAATGCCTGCTTTACAGTTGTATTGGTCTTTAGCCCCTTTCGTTTCCGTGTTAGATAGAGAACTAATTTTTGTCTTTTTTAGAGGCCATCTATCACCAAAACGCAAAGTGTCTAACACGGAAACGCATTAGTTACCTACTTAATAAATCTAAATGGCTTTCTAATTGGGTTACCTCATTTTTTCTTCTGGGGAATTTCTCCCAAGTCTTTGATAACTTCTTCCTAGCCAAGAAAAATCTCCGAACGCTGTAACCTACAAACATCCGCTGCGTAACTGTAGCAGTGAACTGACCTCTTTGGTTATGGTGCCGCGCGAATGCGACGGCAGCCAAATAAGTGGCGCAGCCGCATTATTTGGCAATGACCAAAGCAGTCAGAGAACTGCTATAGTTACGCAGCATGCTACTGTTTGTTTTTAAGCTTCGCCGCAATGAGGTCGTCAAATTGTTCTAGGCTTAACTGTTTGGCAATGATCCGCTTGTCTTTGTCGAGCAAATAAACAGTAGGCGTTTTAAAAATATCGTAGAGCTGTTTATAGTTAGGCAGTCCCGCTTTCTCTTCTTTAGTTCTTGCTTCCTTAGTTTGATAAGCATGTATCCATGTCTTGGAGATTTTTTTCTCTACAAGGAATTTTTTCCACGCAGGAATTTCATTCTCGTAAATATTCACCGAGTAAACCGCTACCCCCAAGGCTTTCCACTTGGCTTGAAACATGGAGTCTAGTCGCGGTATCTCTTCCTTACAATGTCCGCAATTGGGATCCCAAAAAGCTACAATTGTAAAGGCAGATTTAAGCTCATATAGCGAAGCCGTTTTACCCAAAGTGTCTGTCAGTTCTAATAAAGGTGCAGGCTTACCCAACTGATTTGCCATCAAGCTATACGCCCTTTCAATAATGGTTTTCTTGGATGACGCATTCAACATAGAGGTATCGCCCTTGGCATAAAAGTTTTCAAAGAGATAAAGGAAAACTTTGTCTTGTCCCATGAATTCAGGACTAATATATTTATTAGTGAATTTGGTCAATAGATAAGGATAGATTTCTTTTCCCGTTCTAGCAGATAGCATCATTGTTTTCACTTCTGCAATGATGGAATCAGGATCTTGAGATACATAATATTTAAAAAAGTCGTCTAGTTTCGGTTCAAAAAATGGTGTACGCAATAACCTATCGTCATTGAAATTTACATTATCCCAAAAATGGTTTTTTACATACCTATAAGGATAAGTGGAATCGGGCACCCCCTTCACAACTGGAACTGGTGGTGCTGTGGGTCTTTTCATGGTATTAAACAACATGGCTAAAAGCGACTTTGGATATTGCTTCACCAATCCCTCTCTATAGGTTTGTAAGTCCTTGTCGGCTTTAATAATTTCATCGCGGTAGCGTGTACTATCTTCCTTTGTTGTAGCTGCGCGATACGACTGTTCCAAACCTTGAATTTTTCTTCCTTTTTCATTTGAAACCACAGAATAGGTTTTAAACAAATCATTGTCTAAAGAACCTATAATATTCACTTGCTCTTTATTTGCGGTATCTGCCACTATACTAAACTGTTGTTGGTCTGGCATCAATACTTCAAACTGTATGGTCATTTGTGGTGTTACCACAAAATAAATGCCACCAACCAATTTTTTATCGCCCTTGAATACTCCCACGCTTTTTTCGTTCAACAGTGTAGAATCAACAAGTGCCCTCCCCTTGCCATAATAACTTCCCAAATAAATTTTACAATTTTTTAGGGGTGTTAGGGTGATGGAAATCTGTCTTCCGACCGACTTAACAGGCTGACTACTAACAGATTTTTTAACCTGAGCCACTGCCGCTTGTAAAATCATTGCTGATAAGAACCCAATTAATATTCGCCTCATAAAATATGGAATTGGGTATAAAAATACTCTGGTTTACATTTGCAGCCGTGAGAAAACAGAAAAAAAGTATCGTACTAGAAGAATTATTGGTAGAAGACTATGCCGCAGAGGGCAAATCGTTGGCTCGATTTGAAGGTAAGGTCGTGTTTATTGAAGGCGCCGTACCTGGCGATGTGGTGGATGTACAACTAGGTAAAAACAAAAAAGACTGGGCCGAAGGGCATGTGGTGAAATTCCATAGCTATTCAGAAGACAGGGTTACGCCTTTCTGTAGTCATTTTGGTGTCTGTGGCGGATGTCAATGGCAAATGCTGCCTTACAACAAACAGTTGTTTTACAAACAAAAACAAGTAACCGATAACCTAACCAGAATAGGTAAAGTAGCACTACCTCCTATACAAAACATCATCGGAGCTAGTAAAACGGAATATTATCGAAACAAGATTGAATACACATTTGGTACAAAAATATTTATCCCATCAAAACAGTTCCGTGAAATGAAAGCCGAGGGACTGTCGTTTGACAACATACCCGGTGGCGCCGGATTTCATGTTCGAGGATTCTTTGATAAAGTGGTAGAAATAGATACCTGCTATTTACAAGAAGAACCCACCAACCAAATTCGCAAGTTTGTTGCAGCATATGCTATAGAACGAAATCTACCCTTTTATGACGTGCGTAAACACCAGGGCTGGCTGCGCAATATGTTTGTTCGCAATTCCACCACTGGCCAATTGATGATCAATATTGTTTTTGGTTACGAAGATGAGAATAATCGCAAAGCCTTACTAGACCTTGTCTTAAAACAGTTCCCACAAATCACAACGCTACTCTATACCATCAATACCAAACACAACGATAGTTTATACGACCTCTTTCCTCAAATATATTCTGGGGAAGGTTTTATAATTGAAAAATTGGAGAATTTTCAATTCAAAATTAGTCCGAAGTCCTTCTTCCAAACCAATACCCACCAAGCAGAACGCCTCTACCAAGTTACCCGAGATTTTGCGGAATTAGACGGTACACAAACAGTATACGATTTGTATTGTGGTACAGGTAGTATTGGCATTTTTGTCAGTGCAAATGCCAAAAAATTGGTGGGCGTTGAAGTGGTAGAAGAAGCGATTGAAGACGCAAAAGAAAATGCCGCTTTGAATAATCTAGATAAAACAGCTTTCTTTGCAGGTGACGTGATTACTATTTGTGACGACGCATTTTTTGAAACGCATGGCAAACCAGATGTCATCATTACCGACCCACCAAGGGCTGGTATGCACGAAAAACTGGTGCGTAAATTATTAGACATTGCAGCCCCTACCATTGTATATGTGAGTTGCAATCCTGCTACTCAGGCGCGCGACCTAGCACTGTTAGATGAAAAATACAGTGTGGAGAAAATACAACCAGTTGACATGTTTCCACATACCTTGCATATAGAAAATGTGGTGCAATTGAAATTAAAAAAATATTGATTCTATAATTTGAAGTATGACAGAATTCAGACCAAGCAGATTTGAGATTTTACCTACTGTTGTAAAAAACCTGTTGATCATCAACGGACTTTTCTTTTTGGCACAGTCCACATTAAAAGCTCCTTTACTCAATTTCTCTTTTGAAAATGTAATGGCCCTTCATGCATGGCAGAGCAGCCTTTTCAAGCCCTGGCAGCTGATTACGCATATGTTTTTGCATGGCGACTTCGGCCATATCTTTGGTAACATGTTTGCCGTTTGGATGTTTGGATCTGTTTTGGAAAATCTATGGGGACCAAAAAGGTTTCTTACTTTTTATATCATCTGTGGACTAGGCGCCGCTTTGATTCATCTACTCTTTTTGAGTTATGAGATGATTCCTTTAATGAAAGATTTTTCGGCACTGGTACAAGAACACGCTGCAAGAAGTGGGATGTCAAATTCAATCAATCAATTCAATTTGCACTATCCAGATGCGTTTGCTAGAAACACTGATTTGGCAAATTATGTACTCAGTAATCCAACAGATACTCAGGCGGCAAACCGATTGATGGAATACCTATCTGGCTTCTATGAAGCCAATCTAAATACAGCTACACTAGGTGCCAGTGGTGCTGTTTTTGGCTTATTAGCTGCCTTTGTTTACTTATTCCCCAATACTTATATCTATCTCTATTTTCTGGTTCCTATTAAAGCTAAGTGGTTGGGCCTTGGCTATTTTGCTTATGAGCTGATTTATGCTTTACGAAATACGGCAGGAGATAATGTAGCCCGTTGGGCACACGTAGGCGGAGCAATTGTTGGCTTACTAATTGTCATGACTTGGAACAAAAAGAACAAAAAATCGTTTTATTGATACCTATATAACCAATACTGTTAATTCCCATGGCTGAAAGAACCTATAAAACCAATCGAAGTATTTTACTAGGACAGGACAATAATGCCTTGGTTTACTTAGTAGCCATTAACCTCTTGGTTTTTGTTCTGCTGGGTTTTATTAAAATCATCTACTTTTTATCAGAAATCCAGATTGAATTATTTTATTATCAGGTCCAAGACTGGTTTAGCCTTCCTGGTATAGGCGAAAAATTAGCCACACGTCCTTGGACAATCTTAACTTACATGTTCACCCACCAATCCATTTGGGGTTTACTAAGTAACCTACTATGGCTTTGGTGTTTTGGATATATCCTACAAGACTTAACTGGCAATAATAAACTCATCCCCATTTATTTATATGGGGGATTAGTAGGAGGGCTCATTTACATCCTCACCCTAAACCTATTTCCTGTTTTGGCTAGTCGAATGGCAACCCTTGAACCATTCATGGGCGCAGGTGCTGCCATCATGGCTGTTGCAGTAGCAACAACCACACTGGCTCCCGATTATCGCATTTTGCCACTCATTAGAGGAGGTATTCCTTTATGGGTATTGCTAGTGGTATTTGCTGCAATAGATTTTGCTACACTAGGTTCTAGTAATCTTGCAATAGGTGCAGCCCATTTGTGTGGAGGTTTGATTGGTTATTTATTTATTAGACAATTGAGAAATGGTAATGACTGGAGTATTTGGATGAACAATTTTGTTGATTGGATAGACGACTTATTCAACCCTGAAAAAAAACAAAAAAATCTTAGACAAAATAAACCTGATCGAAAAAACGCATCTCTAACCCAACAAAAATTAGACGAGATCTTAGATAAAATCAATCAGCAAGGATACCAATGCTTGACTGATGAAGAAAAAGCATTCCTAAAACGCGCAAGCAAAGAGGAATTGCTATGATAACATTCCAAAAGTTTTTTAGACCCTTGCTTCTATTGGGCGGGATTGGATGCACGTTGGTTTATTTGTATGCTTGTCTTACTCCCTATATTAGTCCAATAGACATTCATTACCTCAGTTTTGGCGCACTTTTTTTTCCGATTGTGTTTTTTGGAATGTTTATATGGACCATCTTGTCTCTGCTATTTTATAGAAAATATTTTTTTATCTTTCTCATTTGCCTTGCTTTAGGCTATCAAAATATTATTACTGTATTTGCTTTTAATGCTAGAGAAACTTTTGTAGCAAAAAAACAAAAAGATGCTATCAGAATACTTTCATGGAATGTAAATAGTTTTTTATCAGGTGGAAATTTAGACACTGTACATACTGCAGAAATGTTGCAATTTATTAAACAGAGTGATGCTGATATCCTTTGTTTTCAAGACTATTCTTCCTTTCCCTATCCAATAGATGCCAGTACCCATTTTATCAGCAAAGACAATGGTTTACCTTATACCTTTTTTAGTGAAGCCGACGCAAATTATGGAGTCATTGTCTTTTCAAAATGGCCCATTATTAGAACTGGAAGTATTCCGTATACCAATATTGAATCTTTGGAAAAACTTCAGTATGCAGATATTCAAACACCATCGGGTGTATTAAGGGTTTTTAATACACATTTCGCTTCTATGAATATCCATGTTGGATTAATGGACCATGCGCAGGTCAAAAAATTGAAATTTATCCATTATGATACGGCCATTTTATTGCGTAAAGACAAATTATGGCGACTGGCTTATTTCGACAGGTTGCACGTTCAACAAGCCATGCTGGTAAAACAAGCAATGGACTCATCGGCCGAGCCCTATATATTCACAGCCGATCTAAATGCGGTGCCCTCAAGTTATGTATACCACCATTTGAGAAAGGGGATGAAAGATGTGTTTATGGAAAAAGGATTTGGAATGGGTAGAACCTATGATAGTCTTTCGCCAACTTTAAGAATTGACGTAATGCTAACGAGCCATGGAATTAAAACGATACAGTATCAAGCACCACGACTACACCTAAGTGATCATCTCCCAATTATTTCAGATATTCAAATAAACCCCTGATTTTTTGTAAATTTATCGCATGGCTAAAAATATTTTTCGCCGCGTATTCAAAACAATCTGTTTTTCTATTACACTTGTACTAGCCCTGCTTTTTCTGGTGGCTAGCCTTGCGCCCTATATCAATCCGGCTAATTGGTGGCTAAATGGATTCACCGGATTGATAGTGCCCTACTTAATTTTGTTGTTGTTATTTGCCTGTATCTTTTGGTTGATTGTAAAACCTGTTTTTGCTTGGCTGCCATTTATTAGTCTTTGTTTTGGCTGGCAACAAATAGAAGTTGTTTTTGCATGGCATGCAGGTGCTGGTTTTAATAAGAAAAAACACGAACTAAATATAAGAGTGGTTGACTGGAACGTTAAAAGTTTTAATGGACTTAGCAACAATACAGATACCCGCAAACTCATTCGCACCGAAGTGGCTGAAACAGTGTTGAAAATAAAGCCCGATATTATTTGTCTGCAAGAATTCAATAACAACATTAGTACCACTAACAATATTGCTCTTTTTACAAAAACACATCCTTACTATTTTTTTTCGCGCGACTACCTCAGAAACAATGGAGACTACCAAAGTGGAAGTATTATTTTTTCAAGATATCCCATCATTGATAGCGGCAAAATTCCCTATCCTGTTGCTGAAAGTTTGATTTATGCCACTATCAAAAAGGGAAATGATACCATTAGGGTATATACCACACACTTACAATCATTTAAATTTAAAAAAAATGATTATGCCGATATTGAAAGAATCAAGGAACAAGATGATGAAACCATTAACGCTTCTAAGAACCTTTTTAGAAAAATGAAACTGGCCTTTTCAAGAAGGGGAAAACAAGCAACAATTGTAAGAGAAACCCGCGATCAATCTAGCTTACCAAGTATTATTTGTGGCGACTTTAATGACGTGCCCAACTCCTATACCTATTTCAATATTAAAGGTAAATGGCAAGACAGTTTTCTGAAAAAAGGCTTCGGCATTGGGCGAACCTTTATTTCGATAGCACCCACACTAAGAATTGATTATGTATTGGTGGATGAACATTTTTCAGTACGACAGTTTGATATGGTAGACGAAGACCTAAGTGACCATGTGATGCTTGTAACTGACCTTCGCCTGATAAAATAATTGCTGTTTCTTGTCCAATGCAAGAAAAAATATATTTTGTATCTTGCATCCCATGTCCTTGAAAGTTTATAATTCACTTAGCAGACAAAAAGAAACCTTTACCCCAATCAATCCGCCTTATGTGGGAATGTATGTATGCGGACCAACAGTAAGTGGGGAAAGTCATCTCGGACATGCCCGTCCTTTTATTACTTTCGATGTAATCTATCGCTACCTCATGTACTTAGGTTATAAAGTGCGTTATGTTCGTAATATTACTGATGCCGGACATTTTGAGGAAGAGGGGAGAGAAGCGGAAGACAAAATCAGCAAAAAAGCAATACTAGAAAAACTAGAACCCATGGAGTTGGTACAGAAATATACCAACCTCTATCACTGGGCTATGAGCCAGTTCAATAACCTTCCCCCAAGTATTGAACCAACAGCAACTGGACATATTGTAGAACAAATTGAGATGATTAAAAAAATCATCGCAGATGGCTATGCATATGAAGCAAATGGCTCTGTTTATTTTAATGTAGAAAAATACAATACCCATTTCTCAAAAGAAGGTAAGCCTTATGGTATGCTTAGTGGAAGAAATATAGACGACCAATTAGATACTACCAGAGAGCTAGACAATCAAGATGATAAAAGAAATAAAAACGACTTCGCCCTCTGGAAAGCTGCGCCAACTGAACACATCATGCGTTGGCAAAGCCCATGGGGAGAAGGTTTTCCAGGTTGGCATATCGAATGCTCTGCCATGAGTAGTAAATATTTAGGCGTTGAATTTGATATCCACGGTGGGGGAATGGACTTGCAATTTCCACACCACGAATGCGAGATTGCACAGAGTACCGTTTGCAACCATAAAACGCCTGCTCGTTACTGGCTACACAATAACATGATAACCATCGACGGAAGAAAAATGGGAAAAAGTTATAACAATGTGGTTAAGTTGACAGAATTGTTTAGTGGCAATAGTCCTGTGTTAACACAGCCCTATTCTCCCATGACTGTTCGATTTTTTATCCTTCAGAGCCATTATCGTGGTACCCTAGATTTTAGCAATGAAGCACTACAAGCTTCTGAAAAAGCACTAAAACGACTTTGGGAAGCACACGAATGGTTTGCCAAAATGGAAATCAAAGAATCTGAAGCTTCAGATCAAACACTTGATCAAAAAATAAATGATTTGGTAGCAGGTTTTGATGAGTTCATGAACGACGATTTCAATACCGCAAAAGTTTTGGCTAATATTTTTGAACTGGTATCAATCATCAACTCAATAAAGGATAACCATATCAAACCAACCGCTATTAGTAGCAAAACATTGTTGCTTTTGCAAAGTCAAATGAAAACGTTCATTGAAAATATATTTGGATTAATTAGTGAACGCCAAGGCAATGAAAGCCAAATGGACGGCGTATTACAGCTGTTAATCAGTATACGCAAAGACGCAAAAAATAAAAAAGATTTTCTTACAAGCGATAAAATCAGGAACGAATTAACGGCACTAGGTGTTCAGCTCAAAGACGAGAAAGATGGCGGTACTAGCTATTCTATTTTGTAATACTATGGAAGTGTATTGTTACAGAAATGTATTAATAGAATGCCCTAGTGCTTAGTGATTGCAATCATCTGCGTGCGCATGATTGTGTACCCTGCAAAAACGGAAATTGAGCCAGTGTCCAGTTACTATAAACGCAACAGCAGGAAACAACAACCATAGCTGCCATTCGTGCCAAATTACTTTAGCCAATAACAACAATATTCCAACCGTAAATACCAGCATGGGCAAATTCCGATGGTGGTGTTTTGCCCTACCATGGTAAAGCGCATAAATGCCCACTATGAAAGCCAATGCTACCATGATGTACTCAAAAAATAAATTGTCGATAATGTTCACACCAAAAAGTGGCAGACTACTCAAAAACAAGGGCAATAATGCGCAGTGAATGGCGCAAGCAAGTGATGTAGCTATTCCTAATGCGTCCCAATTGATTTTTAATGCCATAGTTGAATCGGCAAATATAGTCAAATGCAACGTTGTTGCAAAACATTTCAGGAATTTGCATCTATTTGGTGTGGTTAACCTTGCTACCCTACCTTTGCAGCAATCTTTTAACTATGTCTAAAAAGCTTATTGGATACCTTGTTTTCTTTGTTGTACTGGTTTTGGCATTTTATTTTTTCCTTTTCAGAGGTACTGATGCATGGAAAACCAAACTTTCGGTCATCAGTTATACCAAACCCTTTGTGTTTAAAACCCAAGACGGACTACCTTTTACCGACCACGACATGCTTGGAAAGGTTAGTGTAGTGGAATATTTTTTTACCAACTGCAAAGGAATCTGTCCAAAAATGAATACCAATATGAAAGGCATTTATGCGGCTTTCAAAAACGAACCCGACTTCCTTATTCTATCTCACACTTGCGATCCTGATAGAGATTCCGTAGCACGAATGAAAGTATACGCAGATTCACTTGGAGTTGACACACAAAAATGGATCTTTTTAACTGGTAGAAAAGACAGTCTTTATGCAATTGCTAGAAGCGCCTATTTGTTAGACGACCCCAAGAATAATGTAGAGAAAATAGAAGACCAGTTTATACATACCCAATTTTTTGCACTAGTTGATAAGGACGGAAAAGTACGTGGCCAAGTTTATGATGGCCTAAAAGCCGATGAATTGGAAAAGCTTAAAATAGACATTCGTGCCTTATTGAATGAAAAAGCAGGTACCAGCAATTTTGTAAATAGCATTTTTAATAATAATCCCAAGTAACCATGCACCCAAGGATTGTTGATACATTAAAGCGCAACCAACTGAGCGTGACAGATAGTCGGAAAAAAATTTTGGAGTTGTTCTTACAACGCAAAGCTGCTCTGGCACACGCTGATATAGAACTGCATAGTGGCGATGAATTTGATCGTGTTACTATTTATAGAACTTTACAAACCTTTGTTGAGAAAGGAATTTTACATACCATTCCATCGGCAGATAATTCAGTGAAATATGCACTCTGTAAAGACGCATGCACAGAAGGACATCACCACGATAACCATGTACATTTTATGTGTGACACTTGCGGCACTACTTATTGCTTAGACCATGTAACAGTTCCACAAGTTCAATTACCTATTGGTTATCAAGTACAGCAAATAGACCTGGTAGCAAGTGGCATCTGTATCAAATGTCAAAAATAGCATCATAAAATAGTCTATTTTCAATGACACCAAATTCAAAATTACCCTAATGATTTTAGTTACCGGCGCAACTGGACTTGTAGGTTCACACCTAGTTTCTGCACTAGTGCGAGAGGGTAAATCAGTTAGAGCAATTTATAGAACTTCTATCCCTGTTATCATAGGAGGCGATCAAGTTGATTGGGTTCAGGCAGATATTCTCGATGTAGTTTCCCTTGAAACTGCAATGATTGGCATTGATCAAGTGTACCATTGTGCTGCTATTGTTTCTTTTAGTGCAAAGAATAAAGATTCCATTCATCAAACAAATATTGATGGAACAGCCAATGTTGTGAATGCTGCATTGGTGGGCAACATACAAAAAATGGTATTTGTCAGCTCCGTTGCTGCACTTGGAAGAATCAGAGAAGGCTCCCTTATCAATGAAAACATGAACTGGAGCAAAGAAACCAGTAATAGCGAATACGGAAAAAGTAAATATTTGGCTGAAGTAGAAGTGTGGCGTGGCATTGGAGAAGGACTCAATGCTATAATTGTAAACCCAGTGATCATACTTGGCCCAGGCAATTGGAACAAAGGTTCAACAGGAATCTTTAAATCGGCCTACAACGAATTCCCCTGGTACACCCAAGGCAGCAGCGGTTTTGTTGACGTTTGGGATGTAGTAAAGTCAATGATTCAATTAATGGATAGCCCAATCAATGCGCAACGTTTTATTGTTTGTGCTGATAATACGAGTTATAGAAACGTCTTTAGCATGATTGCCAACGCCTTTGGTAAAAAGCCACCACATAGAAAGGTTAGCCCATTGATGGCAGAAATAGTATGGCGTTTAGAAAGTATCAAAGCACTCTTTACAGGCAAAGAACCCTTACTCACCAAAGAAACCTCACGCACGGCAAGAGCTGTTGTTAATTTTGACAATAGCAAACTATTAAAAGCTATTCCAACATTCAAATACAGTAACCTCAATGATTCTATACAGAGAATCTGTGCTGAGTTAAAAAATAACCATAAATTGTAGGTCGCACTACAATGAAAAACGCATTAGCCATCATTCTCTCCATCGCACTCTTTGCACCACCATATGTGAAGATATTGATGTATGCCGACTGTAGTTTTAGAGCCATGATGAATGAAGACCCACGCTTCTGTGATTGTAGCAAAATTATTGAGGTAGCAGCTTATCCAGCTACTGATGGTCATGCACAAAAACAACAGTCATTAGAACAACAAACAGATTGGAAATACCTTTCACTTCAACAATTTAGATTGGCTAGTCTGCAAATTTTAAAAGAGCCGTCCCTTCCAAAAGGGCTATTGACTTTTCATCCTCAATTGCATCTTGGTGATATTTTTCACCCTCCACAGGTCGTAATAAGTTAAACAATCAACTTATTGATCATTCCATAAATTAACATCAGATGAAACCTATCATTCTGGCAACTGCCACTATGTGGTTATTTGCCTGTAAACCAATGCACACAAGCAGCTCAAGCAATATAATTACCACAAACTATAAAAATAGTAATTCAATTCATGCAAAAAATAATCCCACAATTTTGCTGGGAAAACAAGAACCGGCTGCATTTTTAGAAGCCCCTTTTAATGAGTGGTTCACACCTAATTTTCAACAATATGTAGTAGATAGCAGTCTAATAGCACCTATCAAAAACGCCATAAAAAACAAAGTAGTTGAAATATATTTAGGTACCTGGTGTGGCGATAGTAAAAGAGAAGTTCCAAGGATGCTAAAAATATTGCAAGCAGCAAATTTTGATCGCACTCATTTTACACTAGTTTTTGTAAACAATACAGCTGAAGCCTATAAACAAAGTCCACAACACGAAGAGCAAGGAAAGAATATCATTCGAGTACCCACTTTTATCGTTTATCAAGGAAAAATAGAAATGGGCAGAATTATTGAATCACCCGTTGAATCACTGGAAAAAGACCTTTTAAAAATTTTACAATCGGCACCCTATCAACCCAATTATCACAACCAAAAACAATAAAAACAACAAAAAATCCGCTTCAATTTATTTTGAGGCGGATCTTTTTGATTATTGATTATTGGCCTTTGACTTTTCACTTTTCACTTACCCTCACTTCTCTTCCATTACTTTCTTCCACAGCTCTGGAATTCTTTTTATCCAAACCAATTCCCTTCTCTTTATAGACGCGTCTTCTGATGGAGTACCAAAATAGGTTTTGCCTCCTGCCAGTGATGATGGAACGCCACTTTGTGCTAATACAATTGCATTTGCCCCAATGGTGAGGGTCTTACTAACGCCAACCTGACCCCATAACACCACCCCATCTTCAATAATAGTACCACCCGCAATCCCAACCTGTGCCGCAAAAAGACAGTTCTTACCAACTGTTGTATCATGACCAATATGCACCATATTATCCATTTTGGTACCAGTACCAATTCTTGTTTCAGCAGTCACACCTCTATCAATGGTACAACCAGCTCCAATTTCCACAAAATCTTCTATCACCACATTGCCACAACTCTCCATGCGTTTATACCAAACAGCTCGATTTTTTTTTGTGTTATAATAAAATGCATCACTACCAATAACAGTACCTGCTTGTATCACTACATTGTTTCCAACTATCGTTCCTTCTAACAAAGAAACATTCGGATGTATCACAGAATTTTTTCCAATGAAAACGTTTTTGCCTATAAAAACATTGGGCATAATTACTGTTCCTTCACCAATTTTAATATCATCACAAATTAATTTTTCTGCTGGTTCAAAAGGTTTAAAATGTCGAACAATTTTTAAGTACGCTTCAAAAGGTTCTTCAACAACGAGTATTGATTTTCCTGTTGGAATAGTAACTTCTTTTGTGTTGATGATAATGAAACTTGCAGCACTATTTAAACAAGTATCATAATACTTTGGATGGTCTACAAATACAAGATCACCAGGCAATACTTTATGGATCTCATTGATCCCTGTAACAAAAGAATTAGGATCACCAATCAATTCTGCCGATGTTAAACCGGCTATCCATTCTAGTGAAATAGGAGCGGGAAACTTCATAATGCTGTTTTTTTGTGTAAATCAAAGGTAATGGCTGCCACGTAGCAGAAATATTTTTTCCTAGAATTTAAGCTAAAAACGTCCGGTTATTTTCCTTTTGAAAATGAAAGTTTAGATTCCAAAATAACACTGTCAAAAAACAACGTTTCATTGAAACCCTTTGTTCATAGATATTACAAAGGTTTATTCACTTCCTATTCAAATTATATTTTGTGTTTTTAGAGACGACCTACGGTACTTTTAATTTCCGTTTTCTGTCTGGAATTCACAACCTGCTTGAAAATGTTAATAAATTTGTTTAAAAATATTTTTGCTTTGGTAAAAAGGTTTTTTAATATTGTGTAAGGAAATTTATTTCCTGGTACTTACTAACCCATCTATATACAAAGTCTCGCTTCTGCGAGACTTTTGTTTTTTATGAATCAGTACTTCAAAATATACAAACCATTTCAAGTGCTTTCTCAGTTTTCTAAAGAAGAAAACAAACCCGTACTATCTGATTTTTTCACTCTTCCAAAAGATGTTTATCCGGTAGGTCGGCTTGATTTTGATAGCGAAGGATTGCTATTACTTACCAACAACAAACAACTCAATCATCGATTACTAAATCCGCAGTTTCAACACAAGCGTTGCTATTGGGTACAAGTTGATGGCGCCATCACATTAACAGCCATCAATGAAATGAAAAATGGAATTGACATCAACATAGACGGAAAAATATATCGCACAAAAAAAATGAACGCAGAAATATTTGCGATTGATCCAACAGTTCCTCCACGCATTCCTCCCATTCGTTTTAGAAAAGAAATTCCTGCTCCTTGGATCAGTCTTGAATTAACGGAAGGAAAGAATAGACAAGTGAGAAAAATGACCGCAAAAATAGGCTACCCAACACTACGTTTGATTCGCTTCAGTATAGAAAATATCACCATCGAAGGCATGCAACCAGGTGACATCATAGAACTTTCTGAAATGGAAGTATTTGAAGCGCTTTTCCATGTTAAGCATTAATTTCGCAGCTCCTAAGTAATTAAAAATTATGAGCGCACCACATTTGTCAGAGCAAGAATTGATTCGCAGAGAGAAGCTTGTTAAAATTCAAGAAGCGGGTATCGACCCCTTTCCCGCCGCCCTATATCCCGTTTCTCATTATTCTACCGATATCAAGGACCATTATACAGAAGAGACCAAAGAACAATTCGCTGCAGTTTGCACGGCTGGTCGTATTATGAGCATCAACGACAAAGGCAAAGTGCTATTCATTAAAATTCAAGATAGCAAGGGTATCATACAGCTTTATGTGAAAAGGGATGATGTTTGTCCGGATGAAGACAAGACCTTATGGGACATTGTTATCAAGACAGGCCTCGACCTCGGCGATATCATTGGTGTAACCGGCTATGGTTTTATCACCAAAACTGGCGAGACTTCTATTCACGCACAAACACTAACCTTACTAACTAAATCCTTAAAACCACTTCCCGTAGTTAAGCGCGATGATGAAGGCAATGTATTTGACGCCGTTACTGATCCTGAATTCAGGTATCGCCAGCGTTATGCCCACCTCATAATTAACCCCGAAGTAAAAGACACGTTTGTAAAGCGCACCAAGTTGGTGAACACAATCCGCGATTTTCTGAATGCACAAGGTGCTTTAGAAGTGGATACACCTGTGCTACAAAGCATTCCTGGGGGTGCTGCGGCACGTCCGTTTATGTCTCACCACAATGCCTTAGACATTCCTTTATATCTGCGTATTGCCAATGAACTCTATCTTAAAAGGCTAATTGTAGGTGGCTTCGATTGGGTATATGAGTTTAGTAGAAATTTCCGCAATGAAGGAATGGACCGTACACATAATCCAGAATTTACCGTGCTAGAATGGTACACCGCCTATAAAGACTATTTCTGGATGATGGAAACAACCGAACAGTTGTTTGAAAAAATAGCCATCGCTTTACATGGTACCACCGATGTGCCCGTTGGCGATAAAACCATCAGCTTTAAAGCTCCTTTCAAACGCATCAGTATATTAGACGCCATTAAAGAAAATACCGGTATTGATGTGAGCGAAATGGATGAGTCAGGTTTGCGTGGCGTTTGTCAACTACTGAAAATCTCCGTTCCAAATAATATTGGCAAAGGAAAATTGATTGATGAACTCTTTGGCGAAACAAGCGAACACTTGTATATCCAACCTACGTTTATCATTGATTATCCAGTGGAGATGAGTCCGCTTACCAAGAAACATCGCAGCAAACCCGGACTAGTTGAACGTTTTGAACTAATGGTAAACGGCAAAGAAATAGCCAATGCCTATTCAGAATTAAACGACCCGATAGATCAGCGTGAACGTTTTGAAGAACAAGTGCTATTGATGGAGCGCGGAGACGATGAAGCGATGTTCATAGACAATGACTTTTTACGTGCTTTGGAATACGGCATGCCTCCCACATCTGGAATTGGTATTGGTATTGATCGTCTCTGTATGCTCATGACCAACCAAGCTTCTATTCAAGACGTGTTGTTGTTTCCACAAATGCGTCCTGAAAAAACGGGTGATGAAGAAAATGCAAAAGCGGAACAATAAAATAGTAACAAAATAAAATATATTATGAAAAAAAATGGAATCGTTCTATTCGCTATGTTATTGGGTATGTATTCCGGCTTTAGTCAGACAACAAAACCCGCCACAGCAGCGGCTCCTCAATTTGTAACACAAGTAGAAGGCATCAAAGAATTCAAACTAAATAATGGTTTGCGTGTGTTGTTGATTCCAGACAATTCACAAAATAATTTTGTGGTGAATATTACTTATTTGGTGGGCTCTCGCCACGAAGGATATGGTGAAAGCGGGATGGCACACTTGCTGGAACACATGCTATTCAAGACTTCTAAGCGCTATAAAGAAATCAAGAAAGCAATAGCCGACAAAGGCGCTTCTGCTAATGGCACAACCTGGTATGATCGTACCAACTACTATGAAGTGATGCCCGCAAGTGATGATAATTTGAAATGGGCGCTTGATATGGAATCAGACAGAATGGTGAATTGTCAGATTTTGAAAGAAGAATTGAAAACCGAATTTAGCGTGGTTCGCAACGAATTTGAATCGGGCGAAAATGATCCAAGCGGTGTACTCATGGAACGCATCATGTCATCTGCCTATCTCTGGCATAACTATGGCAAATCTACTATCGGTAGTAAAGAAGACATTGAACAAGTTCCAGTTGATAACCTAAAGGCTTTTTACAAAAAATATTATCAGCCAGACAACGCCGTTTTAATGATTGGTGGAAAATTTGACGAAGCCAAAGCCTTACAATATGTACAACAATTTTATGCTGGTATTCCAAAACCCACTAGAACCTTACAACCTACCTATACTGTTGAACCCATTCAAGATGGCGAACGCTATGTTGAATTAAAAAGGGTGGGCGATATTCAATACTTGGGAATGTTGTATCACACACCGGCTTATTCTGATAAAGATTTTACTGCTAACCAAGCACTCTTGCACATTCTCAACAATAACCCTTCAGGCATCTTATACAAGGCAATGGTAGAAAAGAAATTGGCCAGTAATATTGGTAGTCAAGCGCTTTGGCTTCAAGATCCAGGCTTTACCTATTTTGAAGCAGAAGTGCCAAAAGAAAAAAGTATCGATTCGGCTAAATCCGTTTTCTTAGGAACCCTTGACCAAATTGGTTACATCAACATTACCAAAGAAGAATTGGAACGCGCTAAAAATGCCTTGATAAAATCTGTAGAAAATACGGGTAATAATACCATCGGATTAAGCATCAGCTTAACCGAAGCGATTGGCGCAGGCGATTGGCGTTTGTTTTATATTAACCGCGACCGTCTTGAAAAATTAACCCTTGCAGAAGTTCAGTCTGTTGCAAAACATTACTACAAATCTTCTAACCGTACCTGGGGAATGTTTGTACCCGACAAAAATCCCGACCGCGTGAAGGTGGCTGCAACAGGAAATATCAGCGCAATGGTAAAAGACTATAAAGGCAAAGAAGTTAAAAAACAAACCGAGACGTTTGAAACTAGTATCGACAATATCAAAAAGAATGCGGTGTATAAAAAATTACCCAATGGCTTTAAATATGCCTTACTAAAAAAACCAGCCAAGGGTGAAAAAATTATTGGCAATTTTAAAATTAGAATCGGTAACGAGAAAAGTCTGGATAATATAGGAGCCATACCAAGTATCACTGCATCGATGCTTAGAAATGGTACCAAGACTTTAAATAAAAAGCAATTGAATGATAGCTTAGATAAAATTAAGTCGATTATTGGCATCAGTGGTTCGGGTAATGTGGTGAATATTAGTATCAACACCGACAAAGCAAATTTTACAGCTTGTATGAATTTGTTGAAAGAGATCTTGAGCAATCCTTCCTTCGACCAAAATGAATTGGAAAAATTAATTGCACAACAAAAAGCATCTATTGATGCCAATAGAAATGATCCTCAAAACAGAGCTTCCATTTTGGCCTCACAAAAAACGGAGCGCTATCCTAAGTCCAGCATCTACCATACCAATGATGATGATGAATCTATGGCTGAATTGAATGCTATTAAACGGAGCGACTTAGAATCTTTCTACAATAGTCACTATGGTGCTAATTATGGAACAGCTGCGTTGGTGGGCGAATTTGAACCTGTTGAAGCCGATAAAGCTATGAATGCTGTTTTTGCCGGATGGACTACTAAAACATTATATACAAGGATTCCTCAACAATATTTTGACGTAAATGGAAGCGATGAAACCGTTCTTACCCCAGACAAGGCAAATGCCATGGCACTTGGATTTATTAATATTGCAATGGGCGAAACCGATGCAGATTATGCAGCATTAACCATGGCCAATGAGTTATTGGGCGGTGGAGCATTTCTTTCTTCACGTATCCCAAAAAGATTGCGTGAAGCAGAGGGAATGAGCTATGGTGCAGGCTCTTTCTTTAATGCAGGTTCAACTGATAAAGTAGCACAATGGGGAGTCTATGCCATTTTTAATCCTATTTATAAAAATCGTTTAGATAGCGCTTTAAAAGAAGAAATTACCAAAGCATTAGACAAAGGATTCACAGAAGAAGAATTGAAAAAATCAACCGAGAGCTGGATGCAAGGTAGAAAAATTGGATTAGGTCAAGACCGTCAAATAGCCAATTTGTTAGAGTCTTATCAGTACCTCAATCGCGACCTAACTTGGTACACCGATTTAGAAAAGAAAGTAACTGCATTGAAACTTGCAGAAGTAAATGCAGCTTTGAAAAAATACATCGACCCATCAAAATTGGTCTTAGTTTATGGGGGCGATTTTAACAAGAAATAAAACTGTTTCAATTTGAAATAATTTCTGTTCATTTTCTTTTTACAAAAATGCCTCGAAAAATTTCGAGGCATTTTTGTAACTATTTGCTTTAGTCCCTATAATTCAAAGCCGGCTTTCGATCGCCCAATAATGCTTTGTATTGATAATCGCCCCTTGATGTTTTAAACTCAGCTTTTGCTTTTTCTATCAGTGCAGGTTGGGTAAACAAATCAATCGCCGTCAAGGCCATTGTTTTTGCTGCCACCATCATTCCTTTGGTGCCAATTTCTGTCCCCCCACAAGCTACCGCCTGCCAACTATGCGCCGGTGTTCCGGGTATCCAAGTAGCGGCTTCCAGGCCTACTGTGGGTACTGCATAACTCACATCACCTACATCTGTTGAGCCACCACCTGCATCAATAAATCCTTGTAGTGGTTTGATGGTGGCTGCAGTTTCAACCGCAGGCGCTTTAAAGGTAAAACTGCTTTGCAGCTTTTTTCCAAAGGCCAATTCTTCGGCACTATAAGTAACACCTCCTACTTTCTCTAGATTGGCTTGCATGGCTTCGGCAAGTGTTCTATTAATCAACAAATCGTGCGTGCCTCCAATGATTTCATAGTCAACCGATGTTTCAGTACCTATCGCTGCACCCTTGGACGTTTTTACCAATCGCTCAAAAATAGACACCACTTGCTCTCGTTTGGGGTGTCTAACATAATAAAACACTTCAGAAAAATCGGGTACCACATTCGGCGCTTTTCCTCCAGCAGTAATCACATAATGAATCCTCGTTTCCTGTGGTACGTGCTCCCGCATCATATTCACCATATGGTCCATGGCTTCCACTCCGTCTAGAGCTGAACGACCTCTTTCGGGCGACATAGACGCGTGGGCCGACAATCCCCTAAACCGAAATTTTGCCGATGTATTGGCCAAAGCACTGGTCATGGTAATCTCATTTTTGTCACCCGGATGCCAATGCACTGCTACATCCACATCGTTAAATAATCCTGCTCTCACCATATACACTTTACCACTTCCCCCTTCTTCAGCAGGGCATCCAAAAACTTTGATGGTGCCCACTAATTTTTTTGCAGCAATTAGTTTTTTGATCTCAATTCCTGATGCCACTGAAGCGGTTCCAAATAAATGGTGTCCACAACCATGACCAGGGTCCTGTCCTGCAATAGACATTTTTTCTGGACTAGCATGTTGCGATAATCCAGGTAATGCATCATATTCAGCCAAGATAGCAATCACGGGTTTGCCAGATCCATAAGTAGCCACAAATGCTGTTGGCATTCCAGCTACACCTGCCGTTACTTCAAAGCCCGCTTCTTTCAAATGCTGTTGGTGAAGAGCAGAACTTTTGGCTTCTTTATATCCAACCTCAGCGTATTTCCAGATTTCCAAGGCCGTATTTTTATCGGCTTCATATCCAGCTTGAATTTCTTTTATAGCCAATTGTTTCAAAGCTTCTTGCTGTGCAAAAAGGGTGAAGCTTAACAAGAAAAGGGAACTAGTAAAAAATAGTTTTCTCATAGATGAATTTGACAATTAAATAAATAAGTCGGGGTACAAATGCCCCCCCGGAACCACTGAATATTTCTCTAAATCTGTGATGCCTTCTGCTGCCAAAACCTGCTCGTCAATAAAAGTATTACCACTGCATTGAGCGGCTGTTTTACTCAAAATATAGAAAACGGAGTCGGCTATGATATCTGGTGTTCTACTCATTTTGGCTAAGGCTTCGCCACCTAAAAGGTTGCGAACGGCCGCTGTATCAATGGTGGTTCTTGGCCATAAAGCGTTCGATGCAATGCCTGCACCCTTTAATTCTGCCGCCCATCCAAGCGCCAACATGCTCATATTGTACTTGGTTATGGTATAGGCGATATGTCCACCTAGCCATTTAGGATTCATGTTAACAGGAGGTGATAAAGTTAGGATATGCGGATTTTTGCCTTTTCGCAAATAAGGCAGACAGTGTTTTACAACCAAAAAGGTGCCCCTTACGTTGATGCTTTGCATGAGGTCGAAGCGCTTGGTTTCAGTCTGTTCTGTTGGAGTCAGTTGAATGGCCGATGCATTATTGATCACCACGTCTATTCCTCCAAAACGCTCAACTGCTAGTCTGACCATTTCCTGAATCTGGTCTTCATTCCGGATATCCACTTGCACTGCCAGTGCTTTACCCCCGGCGGCCTCCACTTCGGCAGCAGCAGAATAAATGGTGCCTCCCAACCTTGGATCTTCATCCACACTTTTTGCTGCAATAATAATATTAGCGCCTTCTTTGGCTAAGCGCAAAGCCATGGCTTTTCCGATACCCCTGCTTGCGCCGGTAATAAGAACGGTTCTGTTTTGAAATGGCATAATTAAATAGTTAGAAGCTAAATTTCAGTAAATCTCGCTTACCAACCTAAGAAATCTTTAATGACGACTTCTGTATCTAAACAGGCATTTGCAAGATTATCGTTCACAATGGTCTTGTTGAAATGGTGGTTGAAAGAGATTTCGTAGCTGGCTTTACTCACCCTCACAGCTAAAGTTTCTGGGGTTTCAGTACCCCTGCTTTCCAGTCTTTTCCTTAACTCATCCACTGACGGTGGTTCAATGAATATGGATAAACAATTTCTGCCAAACTGAGCTTGTACATGAATGGCCCCCTTTACATCAATATCTAACATGGGTATTTTACCGAGTAACCAGATTCTGTCTAACTCAGATTTTAGGGTGCCATAGTATTTGCCTTCATAGACCATCTCCCATTCTAGAAAAGCTTCGTCGTCTATTTTTTGTCTAAAATCAGCTTCACTAATAAAGTAATAATCCTCCCCCTGCTTTTCCCCAGCCCTTGGGTTGCGCGTTGCAGCTGAAATGGAAAAAGACAAACGGGGATACTTCTTCAATAAATAATGGGTAATAGAAGTTTTACCCGCGCCAGAGGGTGCTGTGATGATGATGAGTTTGTGTTGACTGTCTGCCATGGTCCGGTTTTCTTTCAAAAAACAATATTACTAGTTAATGCTCATTTATATTATTACAGATTATTGGTCAGGGGTAATTGAACCATTGCGGCAACACTATTTTCGTTGATATTAGTAAGACTCAATACAGGAGCGTCTGTATAAAACAGGCGAAAGCGTTTATTTAAATTGGCAATGCCTATTCCCTGTCTGGACTTGTCTTCACTAATAGTAATTTGACCTGTATTGATGACCGTGATATAAATAAGCTCCCCCATTTTCTTTACTTCCACCGATATAAATCCACCCTTAATCAGTTTATTGACTCCGTGTTTAATGGCATTTTCAGCTAATGTCAATAAAATGCTAGGGGGTACAAAAAGTTCTAACACCTCAGGGTCTACCTCAACTTTGTATTCTAATCGCTCTTCGAACCGAATTTTTTCAAGGGCTAGGTAATCCCGTACAATCTCCGCTTCTTGTTGAATACTGATAAAACGCTGACGCTCATAATTCAGCGTATGTCTTAACAACTGTGATAGTAAAGTAGTAGCATTTCTTGCCTGCTCTCCATCGGCAATAATCAAGGAGCGGATACTATTCAGGGCATTGAACAGAAAGTGCGGGTTCAACTGTAAACGCAGAATTTCTAGTTGAGCCGTCTGTAATTCTAAGGCTGTATGTAACTGTTTTACATCGGCTTTTGCCTTATGATATAAAAATTTTGAGATGTGATACATGAGCAACCAAACAGCTAAATATCTGCTCCAGTTGATTACATTCATGAAAAAACTCAAACTAAACAGATTGATTTTATTCCGATGGTCAATCAAATAAAACATCAAATTTCCAGTAATAGGAATAATCAAGGAAAGTGCTAGCCAAGAAACCAGCATCCAAACAAACTGTTTGAAATAGGTATGTTGAAAGAAATTGGAATGGTTCACCAAGTACCTATATAAATGCGTGTACAACATGGCTATGACGGTGAGGCCAGAAAGTGATAAAAAATCGGGGATCGTAAAAAAGCCTAACCCGATATAATTGATTAACTCATAAAAAAGCATGGCCACCCAACCACATGCTTGGAAGATCCAATAGAGTTTCTTACGACTGAACTTGTCGATTCGAAAAACTTGTTTTTTCTGAGAGCTATTGGACATTTATTAATTTAATGAGGCAAATATGCATTTATTTCTAATTCCTCTGGTCAAATTGGGAGGAGTGGATACAAATAGTAGACTAAGCTAGCTTTTAGATGGACTCGCGGAGTTTTTTACTATTTCTACCCACCGCATAATAAGGTTTGAGCGATTGATAAATCTTTTCAAATTCGGGCTGACCCGAGCTAGCTCCATTCTTGGTATTTTGAAAATAAGCCCTAGTTTGTTTCATGATTTCGTTTCCAAGTATCAGTCGAGCGTCTTCTAATTGCTTCTTCAATTGATCTACCTCTTTCAATAATTCGGAGTATTGTTCAAACAATTGAAGTTCGCTGTTGCAGGTTGCTATGTCTACATAAGGAGGTACGGTATTAGGATATTTGCGCATTTCCGACAAGGCTTTTGTTACAAAATCTTGTCGCTTTAAATGAAGCTTAAACATACTTCTTCTTTCAGATGGACTTAGTTTAACCTTGGTAGGGATCATGTTTTTTACAGAAGAAATATGCTGATTTATTGCTAGCAGTTCAGATCCTATAAACCCTCTAAAGTTTGCCATAATCAATAAATTTCAACTATAAACGCATTTTTAAATAGAAAATTGCTAAATGTTAAATATAAATTAACTAATTATTTAGCTGTTTATTAAAAATTGATTTTTACCCATTTTGATTAAAAATGTAATGAAACTGGTCAAATTTTGATAAAAATTCCCTTTATTCTTATAATATCAGTGCCAAATCTTATCTTGTTAATTCAAACAATTGCTGCCGATGGGATTCTTCTGGAAAACGGTATTCCGGTTTAGTGGCTGGACCGTACGCAATGCTTTTCCGCCTGGAATTGACAAAGCTGTCATCATTGTTGCCCCTCATACCAGTGCTTGGGATTTCCCTATATGTCTTGCTTTAAGAAGCATTCTTGAAATTAAAGACGCCCATTATTTGGGTAAAGAAGAACTGTTTAACGGACCTTTTGGATTTCTCTTTAGGGGTACTGGAGGTTTCCCTGTTAACCGTTTTAATAAAGAAAAAATGGTGGATCAGGTGGTTCATTTATTCCAAAAACACCCAAAATTTCTGTTGGGTATTTCACCTGAAGGAACCCGAAAAAGGGTAGATCGCCTAAGAACTGGGTTTTATTATATCGCCAAAAAAGCCGAAGTGCCCATTATTATGGTGGCATTAGACTATGCCAAAAAAGAAGTTACCATTGCCCCACCATTTTATGCCGGGAACGATGAGCAGGCAGATTTCAAAAAAATTATTTCCTTTTTTGCTCCTATACAAGGAAAAATACCGGCCCTTGGACTTTCCCATTTATTGACCCCCTAAACAATTGTATGCAAGCTTCCCACAATCCACCCTCCGTAATCGACTGCTTTTGCTGTTTTGAACAGGAAAAGCCCCAACATTTGTTTCTTTCCGAACCTGTTAATGGCGTTTATCAAAAATTTACGTGGCAGGAAGCAGGGGTAGAAATCAGAAAAATGGCGGCTGTTATTCAGTCGATGGGACTCAATAAAGGCGATAAAATTGCTATCCTCAGTAAAAACTGTGCCTATTGGATCATGGCAGATCTGGCCATCATGTTATCCGGTTGCGTTTCTGTGCCTTTATATCCAAATATTAGTGCCAAAAGCCTTAATGAAATACTGGTTCATAGTGACGCTAAGATGATTTTTATAGGAAAACTGGACCATCCAACTGATATGCAAGTAGGCATCCCTGACAATTTTATTCAGGTCAGCTTTCCTTTTTATCCTATTCCCAATACTTTAATTTGGACCAACCTCACTAAAAATCAAGCACCATTAGAAGGAAAACCGAACCATAACCCGACCGATTTAGCCTGTATCATTTATACATCAGGAACTACCGGCACTCCAAAAGGGGTGATGCACCAATATTCGGCCATGAGCTTTGCGGTTGACGCTTTTTTAACAACAAATCCTAGTTTAAGGGACGAAATTTTCTTTTCATACCTACCACTATGCCATGTTGCTGAAAAAATGTTGGTAGAATCTGGTGCCATTTTTACAGGAAGTACTATCTATTTTGTGGAATCGATGGACAGTTTTTCTAAAAACCTACAGTTCACCAAACCCACCGTTTTCCTTGCTGTTCCAAGAATTTGGGAAAAAATGAGGGAGGAGGTTTTGAAAAAAATGCCCCAAGAAAAACTTACTCGTTTACTTAAAATTCCCATTATCTCTACCCTTTTTAAGAAAATATTGCGTAAAAAAATGGGGTTTTCTAGGTCGCATTTTCTTTTTACTGGGGCTTCCCCAATCAATAAAGCACTATTAGAATGGTTCGCCAAACTAGACATTATCATCATGGAAGCTTACGGTATGACGGAAAATATGGCTTTGTCGCACGCAAATAGAAAAGGTGCCATTAAGTTTGGAACAGTAGGAACAACTTATCCGGGAGTAGAAGTGCGATTGGGTAGCGACTTAGAAATACAAGTAAAAAGTATCGCGTCGATGATTGGATATTATAAAGACCCAGAACAAACTGAAGCAAGTTTTGTAGACGGCTATTTGCGTACGGGCGATCAGGGATCTATAGATGCAGATGGTTACTTAACCATTATAGGTAGAACAAAAGATCAATTTAAAACCAGTAAGGGTAAATACATTAGTCCAGCTGCAATCGAAAACAAACTAGTTGACCATCCTTTCCTTGACCAAGTCTGTGTAGTAGGTTCAGGATTTCCCCATGCCATTGCCCTTTGTGTTTTATCACCTTTTGGTCAAGAAGCGCCTAAAACCAAATTGGTGATTGACCTTGAAAAACACTTGCATATTGTAAACGAGCATTTGGAACATTTTGAACACTTGAATAAGTTGATACTTTTAAAAGGATCATGGACCATAGAAAATGCAGTGCTTACACCAACGCTTAAGATCAAAAGAAAAATGGTAGATGAACTTTACCAAGAATACTATGATTCCTGGCAAAGATTGCCTGAAACGGTAATTTTAACAGATTAGTATCCCTTTTTCAGCAATTTTTTTAAATAATACACAATTTTCAATTAAACCATTCGTTTTCAATGTTAATCACATTGGAAAAACAAATTGTTATGAAATTGAAAAATTATTTAATATTAGGAACAATGTCTTTGTTCTTATTTTCTTGTGTAAGCCAGAAAAAAATGCGACAAGCGGAAGCAAAATTTGGTGAATTGAATGGCGCTTATGCTGAATTAAAAGATAAATACAAGGCATGTCAGGACGAGCAGACTGATTATAAAAGCAAGATTTCTACCTTAAATACACAAAAAGCATCATTGGAAACATCCAATGCCGACCTCAAAGGACAGATCGACTTTTTGAAACAAAACAACAATACCGTACTCAACCAACTAAAAGACCTTTCAGTGGTAACTGGGTCTCAGGCAGAAAGTATCCGGAAATCTTTGGAGAATATTGGTTCAAAAGATATCTATATCAAAGACCTCCAAGGTTCTATTGCGCGCAAAGATTCTTTGAATATGGCTTTAGTGATGAATCTAAAAGGTGCTATTGGCAACCTTGACGATAAGGATATTAATATCAAAGTTGACAAAGGCGTAGTTTATGTAGACATCTCCGACAAACTATTATTCAAAAGCGGAAGCTATGATGTTACAGATAAAGCAAAAGAAGTGTTGGGTAAAGTAGCTAAAGTGCTGAATGCGCAACCTGAAATTGAATTCTTGGTAGAAGGACATACTGATTCGATAGCTATTAAGAGTCCGGGTATGAATGACAACTGGGATTTAAGTGTGAAACGTGCTACCACTGTAGTGAGAATATTGCAGAAAACATATGGTTTAGATCCAAAGCGCATGACTGCTGCTGGACGAGGAGAATATATGCCTTTGACTGATAATGCTACAGCAGAAGGCAGGGCTGCAAACCGCAGAACTAGAATTGTGATCTTACCTCAATTAGACCAGTTCTTTAAACTACTTGAAACAAAAAAATAATACTAACCCCTATTATTTTCCAAAGCCATCCAATATAGGGTGGCTTTGTTATTTTTGGTAAGCGAAAGTTGATTAAATTTATCCTACCACCAGTGAATCAACTTTCTATCATTTACAATTTTTTTGTATGAGGCCTGGTTTCCGTATATCTTATAGACTTTTTTTACTGCCTTGTTTTCTATTTGGTTTCTGTCTTCCTGTAATAGCTAATATCGAACAAATACCCACGGCTAAAATGGGTATTCTTGACCTAAGAAATACCAATCTCAACCAAACCACCATAAAACTTCATGGCGAATGGGGTTTCTATTGGCATCAATTGCTAACACCTGATAGCAATTTTGCAAAACCTGCTTTTATAGAATTTCCAAAACTTTGGAACAATATAGAAATAGAGGGAAAAAAATTGGGGGCAAATGGATATGCCACTTATACCCTTACCATTCTATTACCAAAATACAGGGGAAACCTTGCTCTTGTGATACCGGATGTTTATTCCTCCTATCGCTTATTTGCAAATGGGAAATTGTTTTCTGAAAATGGTAGTCCAGATTCAAGCGAAAAAACAGCCATCCCAAAATGGATTCCTAAAACACTGCCTTTAGAAATAGCTGGTGATAGCCTATCGCTTGTTTTTCAAGTGGCAAATTTTTGGCATACTAAAGGTGGGCCCTATAAAGAATTACAAATTGGAAATAGAGAATCTTTAGTTTATCAATACACCAAAGAAACCGCATTCGATTTGGTACTAACGGGTTGTTTATTTATGGGCGGGTTGTTTTTCTTTGGCCTTTTTCTATTTGGAAAACACGATAAAGTGATTCTTTTCTTTTCCTTATTCTGTATTTTTTATAGTTATCGCGTTGTTGGTACGGGCTTGTATGAATTGCATCAAATTTTTCCAAACAATTCATGGACCCTCAATATACACTTAGAATATCTCAGTCTATTTTTGGCTGTTTGCAGTTTTACATTGTATACTTGGTGTCTCTACCCAAAGGACTTCCACAAAAATGTGATGAAATTAATGGTGGTTTTGTGCAGTGTATTCTTTTTGATAACCGTCCTTTTACCTCCTTCCTTTTTTTCAAGTCTCATTAATTTTTTTCAGATAACCATGTTCTTATTTATTGGATATGCTTTATTCGTTTATATACAAGCTGCTAGAAAAAAGAGGCCTGGGGCGTATTATGCACTTTTAAGTACTGCTGTTGGAATGATCATTGTTCTTCTAACCGACTTAGAATATTTTGGTATTGTAGATCCTCAAAAAGGATGGTTGTTTGTTGGTTATGTGGCTTTCTTTTTTTTACAATCCCTAATCCTTTCTTTCAGATTTGCCGATCAATTAAAAAAAGCAAAGACGGCAGCAGAACAGGGCTTACAAGCAAAGAGCGAATTTTTGTCAACTATGTCGCATGAAATTCGCACTCCACTCAATTCCGTCATTGGACTTTCTAATTTATTACTGAGGGACAACCCCAGAAAAGAACAAGAAAAATTCCTTAAAGTAATGGTGTTCTCCGCCAATAACCTTTTATCGATTGTAAATAATATTCTAGACTTTAATAAGATAGAAGCAAGCAAAATTCCTTTTGAAAAAATTGAAATGGACTTTGCCGAAATAGCAAGAAATATCATCACTAGTTTTAGGGTTTATGCTGATGAACAAAAGGATGAATTGGTTTTAAAAATTGACCCTTTATTAAAAAACAAATTACTGGGCGATCCAACTAGAACCACTCAGGTAATTAGCAACCTGTTAAACAATGCCATTAAGTTTACCAAAAGTGGAACGGTCATTCTTTCCATTGATGTAGTACAAGCTTCCAATGAAAACATATCCTTGTTGGTTAAAGTATCAGACACGGGTATCGGAATTTCAAGAGACAAACAAAGCATCATTTTCGAAAGATTTACACAGGCCGATTCATCCACTTCACGAAGCTTTGGTGGTACCGGACTTGGATTGGCCATCTGTAAAAAGCTCTTAGAATTACAAGGTTCAGCATTAAAACTAGAAAGTGAACCGGGTAAAGGATCTACTTTTTCTTTTGTTCAACAATTTCCTTTGAGCATTTCTTTGGAAACAAATGAACCCTTTTTTAATCAATTACCAACTGAAGACTCTGAGCCCTTAAAAGGAATCACCGTACTACTTGTTGAAGATAATGAAGTGAATATATTGGTTGCCGTTACCTTTCTTCAAAGATGGGGGGCCGATGTTGACATAGCTAGAAATGGCAAAGAAGGAGTTGAATTACTTGATCCAAAACGTCATCGCGTAGTGTTAATGGATATGCATATGCCTGTGATGGATGGCTACACTGCAACAGGAATCATTCGTAGTTCGGGGATAAATATTCCTATTATTGCATTAACGGCAAGTTTACCCAAAGACGTGACTAAACAAATACAATCTATTGGAATGAACGATATTGTTTTAAAACCTTTTCTTCCAGAAGAATTATTTAAAAAAATATTACACTATACTGGCCTTTTTATTTCAACTGATTTACACTAAAGGCTATTTGTTGATTTCTTCGAAGCCTCCGGTTTGTTTGTTTTTGCGCACATTGTCCCAATGAAAATACCGCCCATTCATAGCAACATAAACTCCTGGAGGTAGTGCTTGAACAAAGGCAAGTGCACTTCCAAGATTAAAGAGTCCGTCAGAACTTCCAAATTTATAAGGAATCATCGCACCAGTTAGTACAATGGTCTTGGATACATTTGAATGGGCCAATATTGCGGCCGTTTCAGCCATGGTATCCGTTCCATGAGTAATAATAATCATCATGTCTTCAGTAGTCTGACACTGACGCGAAATTAATTCTCTATCGTCTTTGGTCATCTCTAAACTATCCACCATCATCAGCGTTCGAATGTCTACATTCACCCTGCACCTACCTAATTCTAACAGTTCCTGTATATGGGTATCCTTGAAATAGAGTTGTCCATTCAACTCATTGTATTCCTTGTCGAATGTTCCACCGGTAATGAAAATGCGTATGGCCATAGTAAAGGATTGTAAAACGAAAGTACAAAAATAACTAGCAGTTATGCAGGATAAGGTATAATTATTGAAAACGATTTTGATGTATATTTAAAAACATAAATGATGCCATGATTCGGATTGCTCTACTATTATTCATTTGCTTTATCTCAGGTTGTGCATTAAAAACGCGACAAGTATTAATGATTCCAAGAAGGGATGAAGTGGGTGTTATCAAATTATATTTCGACCGTGAAGGCGCTTTATATCCACCAGATGTTCGCATCAACCCTTATTATTTTTACTTGCAACATTTACACCAAAAAAAATTGGCGAAGTATAGTAATCATGAATATGCTACCCTTGAATCGGCTTTGATTAAGTATGATTCTTTGTCGGCTCAAGCCATGCGTCAGCAGTTTAAAATAAATTTTAATGATACCGTGCGTTTATTTTTAAGGTTACAAGACGTTGTACGCAAAAGTTATATTGCTGAAGTTGAAAAAAGTTTGGTTGCAAATAACACGCGCGACTTAGTAGTATTTATTCATGGCTTTAACGACCCCACGCCTGATGCATATTATTATTCCCTTCGTAGAAACATTGAAGCCCACTTGAAAAATAAACCTGTTTTTATTGAAGTTTATTGGGATGGCTTAACTGCCATGGGCGACAATCCAATATTTTCCAATATTTGGGGCTATGCACAAAGCAATTCTGCAAAAGTGGGATTGGGCTTGCGCAATATGTTGAACAAACTCAATACCAATATTCGGTTGAGTATTGTAACGCATAGTCTAGGCGCTAGTGTTGCCACACATGCTTTGTTTAATCCAGGTAAATGGCCCAAGAAGTTTCAAGAAGAATTAGAACAGGATTATCATTCAGAAAATATTCCAACACCCAAACAAAAAGATATCAGAATTGGAATGCTTGCACCCGCCATTCCTGGAATTAAAGTGTTTGACCATATAGACTATACCATTCCAGAATTTTCTCCCCCTACAATAACTAGGGTGGTCATTGGCTTTAATCACTTTGATTTTGCCGTAACAAAAGGTGGACTCTTTGCAAGTTATTTTGGATCAACTGCTTTGGGCGCAGATGATAAAGACGAAGTAAAGAAAACAATTGAAGCCATCAAATCAATCAATCCAAAAATCAAGTGCTCGCCTATAGATTTTTCTTTGACTAGGAAAATAGATTCTTTGAATACAAAAAAACTGCAACGCAAATCCCCTTACAAACAAAAGGAACATGGGTTGCAGTTTTATCAAGAAAACGAACACTTTAACGATTTCCTATCGGCCCTTTTTGATCAAAGCAAATCGTAGAGTCCACGAAGTTTTTCGCGCGTCATAATTTTCTCCCAGTCTTTACCCAGTGCATTTTCCCATAATGGTTTCATGCCCATAGATACGTTGATCATTTTTTCAAAATCGTCTTCCGACAATCCTTTGCAAATGCCTTGGGGAATTTCAATATTATTTTTCTCCACCATGTATTTAAATTCCTTCACGCCAGCTGGATAATATTCTTCCAAATGATTCATCACAATACAGTTGCCAATACCATGTTTGGTTCCCAATAAATAACTCAAACCATAACTCACTGCGTGTGCCACACCCACCTGAGAATAAGCAATACTCATTCCGCCAGCATAGGAGGCCATCATTAATTGGTCGTCACTTTCCTCATCCCAATGATCCTTATCAACATATACTTTCTGGCAAAGTTGTAAGGCTTTTTCGCCATAGCTTTTACTGAATTCATTCAAGAAAGTTCCTTCCAAACTTTCAATGCAATGGATATAACAGTCCATGCCTGTATAAAATCTTTGATTAAAAGGAGCGTCTTTGGTCAACTCGGGATCCAATACTATTTGGTCGAATGGTGTAAAATCTGAGTTCATGCCCAGTTTACGCGTTGGTCCTGTTAATACAGTAGTACGGCTCACTTCAGCGCCAGTTCCGCTCAGTGTAGGAATACCTGCTTTATATACTCCAGGGAATTTCACGAGGTCCCATCCCTGATAATCTGCTGAAGAACCCGGGTTAGTCATCATCAAAGAAACCGCTTTTGCAAGGTCCATTGTTGATCCACCGCCAATACCTATCACACCGCTGATGGTACCAAATTCGTCTTTCAATTGTTGTGCAAGCTTATCCACCTGGGTAGTCTTGGGTTCATAGCTAACGTCTACAAATACAATCTTGTCTTTACCTCTAAGAGGAACGCGACTAGCCAAAGGTTTTCCTTCAAAGAAATGGTCTACCAAAAAAATCATGGGTGCCTCTCCCTTACGTTGTGGGGCCAATATTTCGTCTAGTTGATTAAAACTACCCCTTCCATACACCACATAACTCACCATTTTGAAATTTCTGAAACTTGCCATTGTAATTGCTTTTCTTAAATAAGTTTTCAAAGATACGAATTACAGGAAACTCAAGTAATCAATGCAATTTTTTCTCCAATTCTTCTAAGCTAATCCCCTTGGTTTCTGGTACACTTGTCAGAACCCAGATGAGTTGCAAGACCATCATCCCTGCAAAAAAAGCAAAAATGGGCCAGGGGTTCTCTTTGAAAATGCCGTTGTCTTTGTCTAAAAATATGGGCGTAATGAGCGTGATCAATGCTGCAAATACCCAGTGAACACTGGCGCCAAAACTCTGACCAGCACTTCGAATCTTATTGGGGAATATTTCAGAAATGAATACCCAGATTACCGCTCCTTGTCCAACTGCATGTGCCGCAATAAACAGGAGTAAAAATCCCATTAACAAAACGGGACCACTCTGCGCAAAAAATGCATAGGCCACCATGGATAAACTAACAACATAGCCTATTGATCCAATGAGCAGTAATGTTTTCCTGCCCAGTCTATCAATCAAATACAAACCCACAAAAGTAAATACTAGATTAGTTCCACCAATAGCTATAGAATTAAAAAGTGATTCTTTAGCGGCGAGTCCCGCTTTTTCTAAAATTTCCGGAGCATAGTATAGGATAAAATTGATTCCTGAAACTTGGTTAAAAAAGGCAATCATAAATGCCAAGTACAAAACTTTTTTGTGTTTGAAACTGAAAAAATTAGCGGCTTTGTTTAGTCCCCCTTCTTCTTGATTTACCGCCATAATATTGGATACTTCACCTTCAATATCTTCTACCCCAATTTCTTCCATCACTTTTTTGGCTGCTGATAAATCGTTTTTATGAGAGATGAGCCAACGAGGACTTTCTGCAATACCAAACACCAATACCGTATAAATTAATGCAGGAATGGCCAACACCCCCAACATCCAACGCCAGTCGTTTTCTCCGCCAAACCCTTGCAGGAAATAGTTAGATAAAAAAGCCACCAATATTCCAAATACAATATTGAATTGGTATAGTGCACCTAATGTACCGCGTGTTTTAGCTGTGGAAATTTCAGAAATATAAATGGGTGCCACTACCGAAGAAACGCCAATTCCCACACCACCCATCAATCGAAAGAAAGAAAAGGTATAAGGATCATTCGCAAACGCCGATCCAAATGCTGATACTGCAAACAAAATACCTACCCACAACAACACTTTTTTTCTGCCATATTTTTCTGTAGGAATTCCTCCAAACAATGCACCTAATACGGTACCCCATAGCGCCATCGACATAATAAAAAATCCATGAAATAAGGGCGTTGTCTGCCAGAGCTCTTTGATAGGTTGGTTGGCGCCAGAAATTACTACGGTATCAAATCCAAAAATAAAACCAGCCAATGCAACTACAATGGACCAGCGAAGCAATTTGTTATTGTTCATAAGCAATTTTGTTAGTCGGGATTTAAGTTAAAAGCGCAGCTGCTTTTATCAGGTCTTCTGGCGTATCAATTTCCACACCCATATATTCTGTAACCACCATTTTCAATGGAATTCCATTTTCCAAATAACGCAGGCATTCAATTTTTTCTGCCGCTTCTAATGGGGTAATGGGCCAGATAGTGAATTGCATCAATGCTTCTTTTCTAAAAGCATACACTCCAATATGTTCATAGTAGGTGGTAGTAGTTTCGTTGCTACGCTGATACGGTATCACAGACCTAGAGAAAAACAAGGATTGCATATTTTTATCAACCGCTACTTTTACATAATTGGGGTCGTTGATATTATCTTGGTTTGTCATCACTTGCATCAAAGAAGCCACTTGTACTTTTTTTCCCTCATCACCAGAAAAAACTTCGAGCAATTTTTCAAGTGGGGCTTTTTGTACAAAGGGTTCATCACCTTGTACATTTACGATGATATCAATAGCTAAATCTGCTGCGGCTTCTGCAATTCTATCGCTACCGCTTTCGTGTGATCTTTTGCTCATGATGGCTTTTCCTCCATGACCAACAATTTCTTGAAAGATAATTTCACTATCCGTTACTACATACACATCATTAAAGAGTTGGGTAGCAAGGGTATTCTCATAAGTGTGACGAATCACTGTTTTGTTTCCTAGTGGTTGCATGAGTTTTGCAGGAAAGCGCGTAGCTGCATAACGTGCGGGAATAAAGGCGGCGATTTTCATTTATGCAATTTATGAAAAGATGTGGTTTAGCATCAATAATCCGTTTTTACCCGATCATTAAAAGGTATGTTCAGTTGAAATCCGAATTGTTCATCCTTGCTATTTTCCAAGACATCCAATCCGTACTTGATCTCTTCAATAGGCGTATAGTTATAAGTTCTGAACAATCGATCCCAGATAGAGAAGATGTTGCCATAGTTGCTATCTGTTTGTGGTCTAATATAATGGTGGTGTACTTTATGCATATTGGGAGAAACAATCAACCAAGCCACTGCATTGTCTAACCATAAAGGAAGGCGAATATTGGCGTGGTTGAATTGCGATAAAACCGCACTCAAACTTTGGTATAACATGACCAACCACATTGGTGCGCCGCAAACGAATACGGCAATCATGGCAAACAAGGCACGAAAAACACTTTCTCCTGGATGGTGCCTATTGGCTGTAGTAGTGTCTACATGGGTATCTGCATGATGTACCATATGGAATTTCCACATCCATTTTATTTTGTGTTCTATCCAGTGAATGAGATAAGCTCCAATCAAGTCCATCAACAATAGTCCGACTACCATAAACAACCAAACTGGCATTTCAACCAATTGCATCAAGCCAAAATGATTGCTTACTGTCCAGTCGCTCGCCCGCACAATCAACAAAGCAAATGCAAAATTGATGATGATGGTAGTAAGCGTAAAAAAAAGATTGAGTGATGCGTGTTTCCACTTATGGTAGGTAAAATTGAATTGGGGCACGACTCCTTCAATAATCCAGAAAAAACTAATCCCTCCCGCTAAGATCAATGCACGATGCAGACTTGGAATATGCTCAAAATACTGAACAATAGAATCTATCATAACAAGCAATCGATTTATGAATGAATATACAAATAAAATAAATGAAGAAGTGGTTTTTATTAAAGTGAAATTGAAGGATCTTTATCTATCTGGAAAAGAAAGAGGTAAACCAATATATAGTCAGGAAGTTGTTAAAGCCTTTATCAAAAAAGTAGACATTCTGATGGCTGTTTCAAATTCTATCGAACTCAGTTTTTTTAGAAGTTTGCACTTAGAAGCCTTTGTGAAGGAAAAAAAATATAGAGGAATGCATAGTATTAGAGTCAATGACAAATACAGACTAATTTTAAAAATTATCAAATCAAAAGACCCTTCTATTAGAGATAGGGTTGAGCTATTGGAAATACACGACTTAACTGATTATCATTAAATAAAGATTATGATAGAAAACACCATTACCATAAAAAAACAGAAACCCATTTACTCAACTTTAGGTACACATCCCGGTGAAATTTTGAAAGATGAAATAGAAGCAAGAGGCTTGGTGAAAAATTTTGTGGCACAAGAATTAGGAATTCTTCCGGGGCATTTGAGTGAACTATTCAAAGGAAAGCGTCATATCTCAGCTTTACTTGCGCTAAAGCTTCAAGATTTATTAGACATTTCTGCAGAAACATGGCTCAACCTACAAATTCGATATGATTTATCGATAGCAATTGCTGAAAAAAACAAATAGACAAATCATAATAAGTTTCTTCAAATAAATTTTAATTATTCAACATCAACGGCATCACCAACATCAGTAAGTCTTCCCCTTCTGCCTGTTCTGTGGGTTTGATCAATCCCGCCTTGGTTGGTGTAGAGAGTTCCATTTTCACATCATCTGTATCCGCCGCATTTAACATCTCTATCAAAAATTTAGCGTTGAATGCAATTTGTAAATCTTCTCCATCATACTGACAGTTCATGCGTTCATTACCTTCAAAACTAAAGTCCACATCCTGCGCAGCCAATTGCAATTCACTACCACTTATATTCAAAGCCACTTGATTGGTGCTCTTGTTGGAGAAGACGTTTACTCTACGAAGCGCTCCTTGAAAATCTGCTTTACTTACAATGAGTTTATATGGATTGTCGGTTGGTATCACTACTTTATAATCTGGAAATCTTGCATCAATGAGTCGGCAGATCATCTGTGTAGAACCATGTTGCACAAACAAGTGATTGCTATTATAACTCACCGTTAGTTCGTCTTCATTATCTGGTAATGCATTCTTTAATAAGTTCAAAGGCTTTTTAGGAACGATAAAGCTGTCCACTTTAGTAGCCTTGGTATCGGTTCTTTTGTAACGAACCAGTCGGTGCGCATCTGTTGCTACAAATTGAACACTTTCTTTTGTTAGTTCAAAAAATACGCCCGTCATAGCCGGACGCAAATCGTCGCTGCTAACCGCAAATAAGGTTTTATTGATGGCTGTCAACAATGCACTACTCGTCATATTAAATCCAGTAGTATCATCCGCCGCGGGTTCTTTGGGGAAATTGTCGGGGTTCTCGCCCATCACTTTGTATTTACCGTTGTCGCTGGTGATTTCAACCGCAAAATTTTTGTCGATATTAAAAGTCAAAGGTTGTTCGGCAATATTTTTCAGTGTGTCTAGCAATATTTTTGCTGGAATACATACTTTACCGTTTGCTTTGCTTTCCACTTCCATCTGTACACGCATGACGGTTTCAAGATCGGTGGCTACTACATTTAATTTTTTATCCTCAATTTCAAATAGGAAGTCTTCCAGTATGGGCAAAACTGTATTTGCGTTAATAACACCGCTGATCTGCTGCAGGTGTTTTAGAAGAGAAGACGAAGAGACAATGAATTTCATTCTGCAGAATTTAGATTGGGAACAAACCTAGTGTAAAATGTTAATATTCCACCATTAGAATAGGGTGATTCTCCATAGATTTTTTTGAATGTGAATGAGTTGTGGATTGATTCTTTGTAAATCACTAATTTATCAGGGAGGCGAGGAGTTCTCGGTATTTATCTCGGTTGATTGGTTTGATCACATAATCCGTTACCGCTTCATAAGTCTTGGATTTTTGAATGTCGCTTGCGTCTACAGAGGAACTTACCACATAAACCACAATTCGCTTATGCAAATCTTTCCAGAAAATTTGAAAGGCTTCCAGAAACTCCCACCCATTCATTACGGGCATATTAATGTCGAGAAAAATGACGTCTGGTAGCTTCTCTGGATCATTGTTCGTTGGATCCAGTAAATAATCAATGGCTTCTTGGCCATTAAAAAAGGTTTTAATGCTATGGGTTAGGCCAGTAGCTTCTAAGATCATCTTAGCAGTGAACTGATAAATTTTATCGTCATCTATCAAACAAACATTGTGGCGCACTTCATTCATAAGATTGGAACTTAGTTTTAGATTTGCAACTGTTATTCAACAAAAGGGGCCTTTACAAATATAATGTTCTTATTGGCCAATATCAAACTATTTGTAATGTATAAAAACATAGGTCCAGATCAGGCTTTACAAAAAATTAAACAGTTTTGCGCATATCAAGAGCGCTGTCATTTTGAAACCAAAGAAAAACTCTATTCAATGGGGCTTTTTAAATTGGATGTTGAACGCATCCTTTCCACCCTCATAGAAGAGAACTACCTCAACGAAGAACGCTATGCACAAGCGTTTACGGGCGGCCACTTTCGCCAAAAAAAATGGGGAAGAATCAAAATAGTTGCCGCACTCAAACAAAAAAGGGTGAGTAGTTATAATATTAAAAGGGGAATCAAAGAAATTGATGAAACGGCATATATAAATTGTCTTCAACAGCTCTGTTCCACCAAATGGAACCTATTAAAAGGCCAACAACACCTCCAAAGAACCGCCAAAACAACCAACTTCCTATTACAAAAGGGTTATGAATTGCCCTTGATTCAACAAGCCATAGCAAAGATCAAACACATAGAAAAGGATTAGTTGTAACTTGTTCAAAATAAAATTATTGGATGTTTCGCTTTCTCCTGGTTTGCTTATTACCCCTCTATCTTTTTGCTCAGCAAAATAAACCTGCTCCTAAAAGAAATGAATTAAGCATTACCTCAGAAAACGATGCTTACCTCTTACAATACCACGACGCTTATTATTCTAATGGCCTTTTTCTTTCTTTAACCAGGGCCACTCTCCACAAACAACACAAAAGACTACTGGGTTTTGAAATAGCCCAAAACATATATACGCCCGTTAATAAAAATGCAGAACCACTCTCAGCTATTGACCGGCCCTATTGTGGTTATCTCTACTTTAAATACAAACAAACTGATTTTCTTACCAAAGACGCTTTGTTTCAATGGTGGGTATCCATTGGCGTTTTAGGCGACAATTCTGGCGCCGAAGCCCTACAAAACCAATACCATAGCCTATTTCGCTATAAAAAATTTAGTGGCTGGAAATATCAAGTACCTAATGCTGTTACCCTAAACTTCGGCGTCCTATATGCAAAAACCCTCTGGCAGCCTGCCGATAATTTTAAAATTGTTCCGCTTGCAAAAGCAAATTTGGGTACCGGTTTTGTCAATATGGGTATCGGCACTTATTTCTGCTTGGGTTTGTTTGAACAAAATCAGTCCAGCGCCCTTTGGCACGCAAGGGTGTCTAAAGAAACGAATACTTATAAAAATAACCATGAATGGTTCATTTATGCCCTTCCAGAATGGACCTATCAAAATTATAACGCCACACTCCAGGGCGATCGTTTTTTTCAAGATGCTCCCATAGCCATATTGGCCCAACCTATAGAGGTGGTTTTTCAACAAACAGTGGGACTCTGTTACGCCATCAATTCAATCTCAGCAAAAGCTGCCTGGGTTTATCAAAGTAGAGAAACCAAGACCCAGGTTGGAACGCAACAATATCTTTCCTTACAATTCAATTACCGCTTTTAGTAAATTTGTATCTCAACAACTATTCTTAGATGACAGAACTGATCATCACCCTCATTCAAACACCGTTGGTCTGGGAAAACAAAATAGCCAACCTCCAAATGCTTGAGCAACAGATTATTGCCATTGACCAACCAACGCATCTTGTAGTGCTTCCAGAAATGTTCTCTACTGGGTTCAGCATGCAACCAGCTTTGTTGGCAGAAAATATGGAGGGACCAACCCTTATTTGGATGAAGAAAATGGCTAGTATAAAAAAAATGATTCTTACGGGTAGTGCAATTATTGAAGATTGTGGCGTCTATTATAATCGATTGTTGTGGGTCTTACCAAATGGCATCGTTTATCATTACGATAAACACCATCGTTTTGCATTTGCTGGAGAAGACAATCATTATAGTGCTGGTAACAAAAGGCTGATTGTTAGTGTGAATGGATGGAAAATAAATGTGCAGATTTGTTACGACTTACGTTTTCCCGTTTGGGCGCGTCAACAAAATAATGGCGCTCCTGAATACGACTTACTCCTTTATGTGGCTAATTGGCCAGAACGAAGAAGCCACGCTTGGAAAACCTTGCTACAAGCGCGTGCCATTGAAAACCAGTGTTACGTGATTGCTGTAAATCGCGTAGGCGAAGACGGTAATGGCATCAATTATAGTGGCGATAGTATGGTTATTGATCCACTGGGTAATATTCTCTTTACAAAAACTGCTGAAGCAATCGTTCATACCCAATCAATCGATAAAAATAGTTTAACAGAAATTCGAAATAAATTCCCTTTCTGGAAAGACGCCGACCCCTTTCATTTACTTCAAAACATTCCCGATGCATAGCAACATTTATTTGGCTAAAAGACTTTTTACAGGATCCGAATGCCTCACAAACCATGCTGTTGAAGTCATTGACGGATGCATCACCCGTATAGTTCCCAATCATGAACTGCCGCAAAATGCAGGACCTATCTATGATATCATTGCACCAGCATTTATAGATATTCAGATCTATGGAGCCGATAACAAATTATTATCCATTTACCCCGAATCAGACGCCCTTTTTCGTTTGTATGAATATTGTTCATTGGGTGGTGCCACTCATTTTATTGCTACAGTAGCCACAAATCAACAAGCAGTAATTTTTGCTTGCATAGACGCAGTTAGAAACTACTGGAATGAAGGCGGTAAAGGATGCTTGGGTTTGCACGTGGAAGGTCCATGGATTAACCCCGTTAAAAAGGGCGCTCATTTAGATGAATATATTCACACACCTTCTAAAGAGGAGGTTCAAGAATTGCTTAATTACGGAAAAGGTGTCATAAAAATCATCACGCTAGCTCCAGAAGTTTGTGTTCCAGAAATTATAGATATGATACAGGCGCAAGGAATTATTGTATCTGCAGGTCATAGTAATGCTAGCTATGAACAAGCCACAAAAGCCTTCAACGAAAACATTACTATTGCCACACATTTATTTAATGCAATGAGTCCCTTACTACATCGTGCACCGGGTTTTGTTGGGGCGGTGTTCAACCATCCTACTGTACTTTCTAGTATTGTACCTGATGGTTACCATGTAGATTTTGAAGTGATCAAAATTGCCTATAAACAAATGGGGGATAGATTATTTGCCATTACCGACGCTGTTGCAGAAACAACCGCCGCGCCTTATCCGCATCACTTGGTGGGCGATAAATATGAATCTCATGGAATACTCAGTGGCTCTGCGCTAACAATGCTCAAAGCTTTGAAGAACCTCGTTCATAAAGTAGGCATCCCTTTAGAAGATGCGCTAAAAATGGTGAGTACCACACCTGCAAAAGCAATACAACAATCAGACAAACTGGGCATCATTAAAAAGGGCATTGCAGCTAATCTGGTTTGCATGAATGACGCACTCAAAGTAGAGCTTTTGGTCACGCTTGATTGAGAGAACCCATAAGCGAGTTTTTTATTTGATGGTATTGTTTTGATTGATTTGATTCGCAGCTAAAATATAATTGCGTATTGTTTGCATTTTTAAGTCGACTCCTTTTCTGATGGCAGCAGAACTAGGAGATACCAAAATATCAGGGGTAATTCCAAAACCCTTTGGCCTGTCTTTATTTAATACCACTCTATACATGGGTAAACTAATGCGCAGTTTACTATTGGGTAACACAATAGTGGGTATATGTACCGCTGAATTTCCATAATAACCTCCCCCCGATTCTTCTCCTACTATTTTTACATTCGACTGTCCTTTTAAGTTGGCAGTAAACATAGTAGCGGCACTAAAGCTGAGACCACCTTGTATGATAAACACTGCTCCGTCAAATCTTTTATTGCTATATGGTGTAAAATAATTGTTTTCATATCTACGATAATGAATTTTTCCATCCTCCAATTTATGGGCATTGAAATTCATAGGAAACCAGTATAAGCCCGACTGATTTATATAACGGCCATATTTGAAATTCCTACTAATCGCAACCACCGTATCTGCTACTTTAAATGGATGTTTGGCTAAGTATTTTGTGAGCCTGATACTATTCACAATTTGACCACCTCCATTCTCTCTTAAATCAATCACTAGATGGGTAATATTTTGTTCACGAATGGTATTGAACGACTTTCTGAAAAATGTTTTGAGTCCGCTCGTTGAAAAACTAGTAATCCGCAAAAACGCAGTATGCATAGTAGTATCAATTTGCAGTGAGCGCTGATTAATTTTTGACTGCTTTTTTAATTCTCTTCTTGTAGGCCTAACCAAATGCTTCATCATGGTATCTGTACTTTCCATCAAATTTTTTGGTCTTGGTGATGGTGAATAATTTTTTAGGGTATCCATTTTTGAAACACCAAGCGAGTCAATAAAGCGAATGACATATTGACTATCCAATCCATAAATAGTTTTGTACCAAGGTCCAAATTGATTGCTCACTAATTGACTTTTATAGTTGTTGGCATATCCATCAACACTGATGTATTGAAAAATACTATCCAACAATTCCTTATTCGTTTTTCCATTGATGGACTGAATAATTGTACCCCTTCTGCTTACTTCTTTTTTAGGGTCACTTCCTGCCAATACTACCAAACTATCGCCCCATGTTTTAATGGCCAAAGGGAAAGCAGGAAACTGAAACTGTGCCGCTTTTCTTCTATAGGTTCCAGAAAATCTTACGGTTGTATGACCGCATTTAATATGACTAACCAACTCAGCTAAATGGTTTTTAAATTCCAATTCGTTCAGTGAATCTTTAATGGAAGATCTGCTCCTATTAAAATAAAGATCCATACTGTCTTTCGGCGTGTACCAATAAAGACTGGGATGATTCGCTTCTAAAATATTTTGTAACAACTGAACGTCTTGCTGCAATGCTACTGCGGGCATTTTATTCAAGGGCGAATAAGTGCTATTGTACGAAGTATTACATGCAGATGCAATCAACCAGCAGCAAAACAATAAACATCGTGTCTCGTTTTGCATTGGAATCAATTATTGTTGAAAGGCATTCCATCCTTGTGCGGTAATATTAAACGTATTTCCACCCTTAGTAATAATCTTGCTGCCTTCTTCTATATCAGTCATATAACCAATTACGCTGATCTCTTCATTGAAAGTAATCTTTTCATGGTCTTCCTGTTTAAGTGTGAAGATGAGTTCGTAGTCCTCCCCTCCATTCAAAGCACAAACAGTAGGATCAAGTCCAAACTTATATGCGGCCTGTCTACTTTCATCACTGATGGGTAATTTTTCTTCATAGATTCTACAACCCAAATTGCTTTGCTTACACAAGTGCATCACTTCACTACTCACTCCATCGCTTACATCCATCATTGAGGTAGGCATGATTTCATTCTTTTCAAAAAATTCAATGATGTCTTTTCTTGCTTCCGGCTTAAGCAAACGACCAACAATATAGCTTTCGTTTTCTAGGTCGGGCTGCACCTGTGGATTCTCTATATAGATCTTTTTCTCTCGCTCCATCAGGGTAAGTCCGAGGAACGCTCCACCAAGGTCGCCACTCACACAAATTAAGTCGCCTTTTTGCGCCGTACTCCTCTTTACAAATTTATCTGGAGACACTTCACCAATTGCAGTAATACTGATGATAAATCCTTTTTGTGAAGTAGAGGTGTCGCCACCAATTAAATCAACGCTATGTTTTTCGCACGCAATATAAATTCCTTCATAAAATTCATTCAATGCTTCAATGCTCACTCTGTTGCTGATGCCAATACTCACAGTAATCTGTGTAGGTGTTGCATTCATGGCATAAATATCACTCAGGTTTACCATCACAGATTTATATCCTAAGTGTTTGAGTGGGGTATACATTAAATCGAAGTGAATGCCTTCTAACAACAAATCTGTTGTAATAACCGTTTGCTTTCCAAAATGATCAATCACAGCAGCGTCGTCGCCCACGCCTAAAACAGTTGATACATTTTGAATTTCAAAATTTTTTGTCAGGTGTTCTATCAAACCAAATTCGCCTAAGTCGGCTATTTCTGTCCTTTCTTCCATTTGTTATTTTTAGTGTATTCTAGAAATTATCCGTTAACTGGTCCGCCGTTTACAATAGCCAGCAATTCATCGTGAATTAGTCCATTCGTTGCTATAATATGGGGTTGGTAAGGAGAATATTCATTACCCGTAAAGTCGGTTACTTTACCACCTGCTTCTTCAACCATTAAATATCCGGCCGCACTATCCCAAGCATTCAGCTTGTGTTCATAAAATCCGTCGAACCTTCCGGCGGCTACCCAACAGAGGTCAATGGCTGCGCTGCCTAGTCGCCTCACTGGCACCCCTTTTCTAATTAATTTTTCAAACACTTGCAATGGGCCATTTGGAGCATCCAGATAAGTATAAGGAAATCCAGTAACCATGCTACTTTTCACCACTTCCGTTTTGTTGCTTACATGAATAATTGTGTTATTGAGGGTAGCACCAAAACCTTTTTGGGCAAAGAAAAATTCATTCATAAAAGGATTATAAACAGCCCCAAGAATCATCTTACCGGCCTGCTCTATTCCAATGCTAACGCAACAAATAGGAATACCATTGGCAAAATTTACCGTGCCGTCAATGGGGTCTATGATCCATTTAATAGCACTGTCTTGGATAATTTCACCCGCTTCTTCACTAAGTAGATAGTGATCGGGATAGTCATGCTTAATCACATCAAAAATGGCTTTTTCAGAAGCGTGGTCTGCTTCCGTTACCAAATTATTCATCCCTTCCTTGTTGCTAATGGTAAAGTTTCCGTTGAAATAACTTTTCATTACTGCAGCTCCGGCTTCGGCTGCTTTTATCAATGTATGTTTTAACATGCTGCAAAAGTACCTCCGTTTCTCAGGATTATAAAAGATTTCATCCGTAAATAACCATCTTTGCTATATCGGGAGTTTTTTGTTTAATTCGTGGTTCATAATTTTCCTTGGAACTATCTATCATCATAGTTAATTATCAGGTCAAGTATTTCCTGGAACAATGTCTATATACCGTTACAAAGGCCATCAAAACCATTGACGCCGAAGTAATGATAGTGGATAATCATTCCAGCGATGGGTCAATGGACTACCTAAAACCGCTTTTTCCTACTTTTCAATTTATTGAAAATCAAGAAAATACAGGCTTTGCAAGGGCAAATAATCAAGCACTTCGGTTGAGCAAAGGGAAATTCATTTTGTTTTTAAATCCAGACACCCTTCTTCCAGAGGATTGTTTAGTGAACTGCTTGAAGTTTATCAATACCAAGAAGAACCCTGGCGCTTTGGGTATAAAGATGCTGGATGGTTCTGGTCAATTTTTACCAGAAAGTAAGCGGGCATTCCCTTCGCCCATTGCTGCCTTTTATAAATTAATTGGTTTATCTGCTTTGTTTCCAAGGTCTTCTCTCTTTAACTACTATTCATTAGGGCACTTGAGTAGGTTTCAGAACCATGAAATAGACGTTTTAGCGGGGGCCTTTATGATGGTACCAAGGCATGTGTTAGATGCATTTGGGTGTTTCGACGAACAGTTTTTCATGTATGGAGAGGATATAGACCTCAGCTATCGCATACAAAAAGCAGGCTTTACCAACCATTATTTTGCCCAATCTTCGATCATCCATTTTAAAGGTGAGAGTACCAGAAAGGGGAGTTTAAACTATGTTTTACTCTTTTACAATGCCATGCGTTTATTTGTACAAAAAAATTATCGTGGCGGAAATGCGGGAGTATTCACTTTTTTTATTCAACTAGCCATCCTGTTTAGAGCATTGTTTTCTTTATTGCATCAATTACTTCTTAAACCTTTGGGGGGATTTTTTCTATCTAGTCAATCTCAAGGCACTCAATTCCCTATAGCAGTGATTGCTTCAGAGGGAAACAAGCCAAATTTGGAAGATTACTTTCCGTTTTCTAGCACATTAGTTGAATCAAATAAATCCAATCGTCTTGTTTTTTTTACCCCTGCAAATTATATGCAATTGTTAAAAGACCCGCAGTTTCAAACCATCCTTTTTTGTGAAGGAGGTGATTTAAGTTGGAAAAGGGTTCTTCAAATAGTGGAAGACTTTTCCAACTCAAAGAAAACCTTACTCTTTCACGCAGAAAACAGTTGTTCCATTATTGGAAGTGATTCCAGAGAAACTAGTGGAAAAGCAGTTTCCGTCCTCAAATAGGTGCTTTATTTAAGGCAATTGCTTTAGCTTCGTATTTCCTTATCAAACTCGGTAGATTAACGATGGCTATTCTTGATATAAAGCTTCCAAATTATATACTCAAGGCCCTACGTCTGCCTCAGAATAATCCTCGAAGACAGCAATTAACCGTTTTGAAAAAAATGCTTCGGAAGGCTAGGTTTACTGAATTTGGACAGACCTATCGCTTCGACGACATTTTACTCAGCAAACATCTTGGGAAAAAATTCCAAGAATTAGTCCCCACGTACAATTACAATAAAATATACAAAGAGTGGTGGCATAAAACGCTTGAAGGAAAATCAGATATCTGTTGGCCTGGTAAAATTAAATTCTTTGCACTGAGTAGTGGTACTAGTGAATCGGCTAGTAAATTTTTACCTATTACAAACGACTTATTACGGGGCAATAAACTGGTCATGATAAAGCATTTGCTAACGCTACGTAACTATGAAGACATTCCTTTTGGTGCCTTAGGTCGAGGTTGGTTAACCCTTGGAGGGAGTACTGATTTACAAAAGGGACCAGGCTATTATTCTGGCGACCTCAGCGGTATCACCCAAAAAAAGGCCCCTTTCTGGTTTCAACCTTTTTACAAGCCAGGCAAAAAAATTGCAAAAGAAAAAGACTGGAATAAAAAGCTAGAAGAAATTGTAGAAAAAGCGCCTGAATGGGATATTAGTTTTTTAGTGGGAGTACCTGCTTGGATTCAGATGTGCATGGAAATGGTGATTGAGCGATACAAGTTGAACAATATCCATGATATGTGGCCAAACCTCGCCTTTTTTGTTCATGGTGGGGTAAGTTTTGAGCCCTATAAAAAAGGCTTTGAAAGACTTTTGGGCAAACCCATCACATATATTGAAACCTATTTAGCCAGTGAGGGTTTTTTGGCGTACCAAGACCGTCAACACGCTCTAGGAATGAAGTTGGTAACCAATGAACACATATTTTTTGAGTTCGTTCCTTTCGATGACTTAAATTTTGATAGCAATGGTGATATGATATCTAACCCAGAGGCTTTAATGATTCATGAAGTGGAAGAGGGAAAAGACTATGCGTTGCTCATTAGCACAACAGCGGGTACTTGGCGGTATTTAATAGGAGATACGGTTAGGTTTGTGGACAAAGACCGTTGTGAAATAATCATTACCGGCAGAACAAAACATTTTCTAAGCCTTGTGGGTGAACACTTGAGTGTAGACAATATGAACAAAGCCCTTCAACTGGCTGGTGAAGAAATGAATATTAGCATTCCAGAATTTACTGTAGCTGGTGTACCCTATGGTAATTTCTTTGCACACCATTGGTATGTTGCTTGTGATGATGTGGTAGATGCAAATTTGCTTGCTAAGAAAATTGACGCACATTTGTGTGAGCTCAATGACGATTACGCAGTTGAGCGTAAAAGTGCACTAAAAGATGTAATGTTAGATGTATTGAGTGAGAAAGACTTTATGAACTTCATGACCGCAAAAGGAAAGATAGGCGGACAACATAAGTTTCCAAGGGTTCTTAAAGGTGGTATGTTAAAAGATTGGCAGCACTTTTTAAAAGGTGAGCCCATTCAAGCACAATAATTTTAAAGCACTATAAATTTTTGCATGATTGCAGCAATATTAAAAGGTTTGTTTTTAGGAATTCTTCTGGCTATTTCAGTTGGACCAATCATTTTTGCCATTATTAAACAAAGCATCAACAACGGACATAAAGCGGGATATCTTTTTGTTGCAGGTGTTTCGTCCAGCGATATTCTTTTATTAATCGCCTGCAATCTTTTCTCTTCCCTATTTCAGTCGGCCCTTGAACACAAAACATTTATTGCCGTTTCGGGTAGTGTTTTTTTAATTGGTGTAGGCATCTATACTTTCTTTTTTAAAAAAGTAAGTGTAGACGAAGCCAATAATATTGTTGCAAAAGAATTCAGTAAAAGGCATTATATAGGCATTTATTTAGCTGGCTTTTTTATGAATATCTTGAATCCGGCTGTTTTTATTTTCTGGTTTACTTGGTCGGCTTTAATCTTAGCAGATTCAACTCAATACCCCAATCCATTGGAATACCGTGCAATTGTTTTTGGTACCTGCCTTGTTTTTGTATTGTCAACAGATATTTTGAAAGTGGCACTAGCCGGACGTTTGAGACCAAAGCTAACTCCTAAGAACCTTCACTTTATCAATCAACTCTCAGGTGTGATATTAATGGGTTTTGGGGTTGCATTGATTTGGGGCGTTTTACAATTTGGAAATTTATTGAAATAGCTTTAACGATTTTTTGTACAAGAAAATCTATTTTAAAACTATCTTACCGGGAATGAGACTAAGCTGCATCCTATTTTTTTGCTTTTTATCGATGCAACTGTTTGCACAACACGACCTCCTGCTTCTAAAAAAGAAATCACAAACCATACAAACCTGGACCACTGGATCTTTTATTCAATTTCAGTTTAGTAGTAAACAATGGATTGAAGGAATCATTAAATCTGTTAAAAATGATTCTTTGATCATTGACCAAATTCAAGTTAGGCAGGTACCCAATCAGTTTGGATTTTTTTCATCCGACACTGCGCATTTTGGACTATTGAAATTGCATATCAATGAAATATATGGAATGCCAAAAAAAAATGCGAGAGGGAATATTATTAGCAACGGAGCACTATTTCAATTTGGAAGTGCTGCTTATATTTCACTCAATATTATTAATAGTCTACTAAAAGGGGAAGCGGTATTTGGACCAGAAAACCTACCCACATTGGGAATTGCTGCTGGGGTTTTTATTATAGGAAAAATGCTGCAAGCATCGCATCAATCCTATTTAAAAATGGGAACCAAATATCGAATGATCACTATTTAAAATGGATGCAACCTATTGTTAAACAGAACTTATGCTTCATACAATCTGGCGTTGGACAAAAAAAATATGTATTTGGGGTTTTGTTGGCTCCTTTTTGTATGTGCTTGTTTGTAAATGGGTAATGCCCCCCATTACTTTCACACAAATCAGCAACAGTTTTCAATACGGACTTAAGCGCGATTATGTTGCCGGTTCTGCACTTTCCTATAATGCCAAGCTAGCTGCTATTGCTAGTGAAGACCAAGCATTTCCCGATCATATTGGATTTGATTGGGATGCTATTGAAAAAAGTCTGAAGCCAAAAAAGAAAGGAAAAAAACAAAAACTACCGTTGGGCGCTGCTGCTAGTACCATCACACAACAAACAGCCAAGAATGTTTTCTTGTGGCAGGGCGGTGGTGTATTTAAATATATTCGTAAAATACCCGAAGCCTATTTTACCCTTTTGCTTGAATTGGTTTGGGGCAAAAAAAGAATTCTGGAAGTGTATTTAAATGTGATAGAAATGGGATCCGGTGTATTTGGTATTGAAGCGGCTGCTCAAAAATATTTTGGCAAAACAGCCAAACAACTAACTCGGGCAGAGGCTGCCATGATCATTGCAAGCCTGCCTAATCCAAAACGATTTTCTGTAAAGCCAATGAGCAGTAGGGTAGGATGGCGCTATCCACAAATCCTAAAACAAATGAACAATATTGAAGACGACGAAGACTTACTGTCAATCATTAAATAATTTATCAACTGCAGCAATGGCATTTTGTAATCGGGTTGAATAATCACCATGAATGATTACAAAAGGAACCGATTGATTAATGAGCAAGTCTTTATAAATGAAAAACAGTTCTCTTCTTGGCCCGTCTTCCGGATATTCTCGTAATGCATCAGACACCCAAGGCAAATCAACGTCACATAAAAGATAAAGGTCGTAGTTACGTTTAGAAATCTGTTCCAAAATTTGGTGATGGCATTTTTGAAATACGTATTCGCACCAAACTTTCATCACATACATGTCAGTATCAATAATTAATAAATCATTGTTGTTGTTGGATGCACGTTGAATAAAGGTATCCTCAAGTGCTACCTGTTTTTCAGCAATCGTTAATAATTGATCGTACACATAGTTCTTACCATGCTTAGTGAGGTATTCGCGCGCGTATTCTGGACACCAAATAGTGGAAAAATGGTCAGCTAGCTCTTCACAAAGCGTACTTTTTCCGGTAGATTCCGGACCAATGACCACTACTTTTTTTAGCTTCATAGATGCTTTGCTTTTTTAGACCAGGTAATCAGACCTGCAATAGCCATTACCAACAAAACCAAAAACTGTACGCTAGTAAACACATATCCTTTAATAAAGTACAACGGAATAGAAGCCATATTTGTTGCAATCCACCAGATCCAACTCTCTACTTTTTTTCTAGCCATTAACCACATACCAGTATATGCAGTAGCACTTGCAAGGGCATCTGCCCAAGGAATGGCTTCTGGAGCAAACCCTTGTTTTAACCAACTCAGTGCCCCATAAATGGATACATAAAATACCAAAAAGAAAACGATTTGTTGTATCCATTCTTTACTAGAACTAAAACTAACGCGCAAAACAGGCAGGTGCAATTGTTTGTCTTTTTTTGACCATAACACCCATCCATAAACACTCATTATGGTATAATAAAAGTTCACGCTAGCTTCCCCCAACAAATGGCCTTTCATGCTGAGATAGATGTATATAATCGTGTTGATGAGTCCAATTGGATATACCAAAATATGTTCCTTCCTACTAAACCAAACACTGGCTATACCCGCAAATACAGCAATGAATTCTAATAGGCCTGTTTGCTTTAAGCCATTCAGTAATTGTTCAAAAAAATGTGTTATTGTCATGCTTAGTAGTACAAAATACAAAATCATCAGTGAATAGTAACCGTGCTACTATCCTTATCTTTAAAGTAATAAATAAATCCATCGCTGAAAGTCCGAATAGTAGCGGGTGCTTTATATTTTTGAATAAATGGCATGTCAATCAAATCGTGGTTAATCCCATCAGTAAACCAAACCACTATCAGGTTTTTGTGTGCCAATAATTCGTTTTGTTCTTTTAAAATTTCATTATGTGGCAGGGGTAAAGAACGAATGCCTGTTAGGTGATACAGGCCGCCAGGAGCGTCTGAGTACACTGGTCCTTTTATAGAATCTTTGTGTTGATTGATATGTTGTATCATAGGTGATAGCGTCCATTGGTCTTCTGAATAACCAGGGATTCCGGCAAAGGCAATGCCTTCCCAGTTTGCTGCATTCAGTTTGTATTGATTCTTCATGCAAAAAATAAAAAGTCCTATTCCTACAATCAAGATCCCCCTTCTAATAAATTTTGTTTGGTTTTTCATCATTGGCAATATCCATGCAGTTGCCACTAAAATTAAGGGTATATAAATAGGAGATAGGAGTCTACTGCTCAGTATTTCAAATCTTGAAATACTTGAAACTCCTACAATGAAAACAGCATACACTAAAAGATACAGATTTATTGCAGTTGCAATCTTATGATAAAATTGTTGCTGTAAAATGCGAAAGATATAGCCAAGTTTTGCTACTACTACCAATAACAAAAATACACCTGCACCAATCGCTTTATGGTTACTAAGAAAAGGCAGCCATTCTCCTAGTACCGAACCAATATCCAACAGATTGTCTACAACAGACCTTAGGGCTTTTTCTCTAACACCTGCAGCAGTGTCCGTGATTAGTTGATTCCGGTATAAGTTCAATGCTACCAATGAAATGCCAATCACAAAGTAGAGGCTCCCTTGTTTTATTTTTTTCCAAAGAGGAATACTTCCATCAAATAAAATCAATGCCAATCCTGTTGCCAATATGGTTATTCCAGCAAATCTTGTAGCAAAAGCAATGGCTGTAATTACTGCTAATAGCAACAAATCTTTATAGGAATGGTTTTGTACATATTGCTTCCATTGTAGAAAGAATAGCATTGCCAAAAAGAGGAATAAAGTTTCAGACCAAAGCATGCTATAAACTTCCCACAAACATGGGCTAGTTGCAAGTATGCTGAGTATCATAATTCTATATCCTCTGGTTGTTTGCGTAAAACCATCCATGATGATACCACTCAATAAAATCACCCCTACATACAACAGAGAATTCAAGAAAGGAGCAAATGCAATGGGAATGATCCCCGTGATTGCATAAAACATTGCTAGAAAAAAAGGATAGCCCGCTGGAAAGTCAACTAAGGGCAAACCGTTAAAATCAAGTAAAGCAAAATGATCTTTTATGTTGCCGGCTGAACTACTATAAGCAATGGAATCTGGTGATAGTCCAATCCCGCTATGTATAGTTAGAAAATACATAGCCATAGAAGCTATGACTGATGCTATGATAGCATCCCATTGTTGAGAGAGGAAATTTTTTATGGTCCACATGAAGGAACAAACTAATTCATTATTCTGCTTCGGCCATCACTTCTGTTACTTCAGGAATCATACGCTTCATCATTCCTTCAATACCCGCTTTCAATGTTACCATTGATGAAGGACATCCACTGCAACTGCCTTGTAACATTAAATTCACCACCCCATCTTTATACGACCTGAATTGTATGGCACCACCATCCATTTCAACGGCAGGTTTCACATAATTTTCCAATAACTCTTTTACACGTTTTACAATATCGTCATCATCTGCACTGACTGTATTGCTAGCCTCTTGTTTTGTCTTTAAAACTTCTTCTTCGTTCACCACCACGCCTCCATTTTCTAAATACTCTTTCAAAAAAGTTTTGATAGAAGGTATCACATCTTGCCAATCGTCTGTATCAGGTGTTTTAGTTAAGGTAATAAAATTGCTGGCAATGAAAACACTTTTAATAAAAGGGAAACCAAACAATTCTTTTGCCAAAGGAGACGGAAGTGCCAGACTTTCATCAGCAAAATCAATGCTTTTACCCGGATACAACAATTTGTTTGCCACAAATTTCATTGTCTCGGGATTGGGCGTCATTTCTGTATAAATGCTGATGATCGGATTGCCTGTTTTTATCATATTCAACTGTTTTAATATAATCTTACTAACTAGATACTTTTGCAAATTTAAACAAAAGCCAACTGAGAAGGTTCATTCCAGCAGTTTTAGGGCCGATTCCATAGCATTTTTTCGTATATCGAAAACCTTTGAAACAGGAATTAACTTGTTAATTAGCTTTTCAATCAATAAATAGGTGGATTTTTACGTTCATACCACTCAAATGAAACAAACAAGATTTGTACTCCTGTTTTACTTCCTTCAATTGATGGGTATTACCACTTTTGCTCAAAACGGCGGTAATCCCTTTGGTATCAATATCTGCGGCGCCGAATTTGAAGAAAAAACAATTCCAGGCGTTTTGGGAAAGGATTATGTGTATCCATCCGATTCCGACATCGAATATTTTTACCAACAGGGCATGCAATTATTGACCGTTCCTTTTAAATGGGAAAGGGTGCAACAATCGCCAGGAGCGGAACTTGACCAAGCCAATGTGGATGAAATTAGGCGGGTCATACAATACTGTGGGCCCCGTAATATTCGAGTAGTGCTCAGCATGCACAATTTCGGCAGATATAGAATAGACACCACAGAATATATTGTGGGTTCCCCTACGGTTCCAAGACAACGCTTGGGCGATTTTTGGAGCAAATTAGCCCTTGCCTTAAGCGACCTTCGTAACGTTTTTGGTTATGAAATCATGACTGAGCCGCATGATATGGGGGTGTACGACTGGTTTACAACTGCACAGTTGACTATTAATAGTCTCAGGCAGGTGGACAAAAAAGTCATCATCATTATTTCTGGCGATAACTATGCTGCAGCGGAAAAATGGCGACAATACAGCGATAAGCTAAAAGACTTGGTGGATCCAAACAACAACTTGGTATATGATGCTCACTGTTATTTTGATAAAAATTATTCGGGTAGATATAATGAAAGTTATGACAGTAGTGGGGCTGATGAATATACTGGTGTTAGACGTATCATGCCCTTTGTGCGTTGGCTTAAAGACCATAACAAAAGAGGATTTATTGGGGAATATGGTATTCCTGATAACGACTTAAGGTGGTTGACACTCTTAGATAATTTCTTGAAATACCTGAGCGAGAACGATATCAATGGTTGCTACTGGGCAGCAGGCTCAAGGTGGAATAAGTATCCTTTATCTGTGCAGCCTTTTGTGCAAGAGGATCGGCCACAAATGGAAGTTCTATTGAAACACAAGAGAACCGTACCTACTGGAAGGTCGTCTTTTAGTTTTCTGCTTCCTGAAACCTTTTTATTCCTTCCCAATCTTACACTCCTTCCCACTAATAAAGGAGGCGTATTTGCACCTGCTTCATTACAAAAAAAGAGTAAAGCACCAAAAGGTAAATAAATCATACTGGTACTATTCGCAACTTTGCATAGTTCAACATAATTTTCTTTTCTCCATTGAGTTCAAAGTTGATAGTAGCTATTGGGTTGTGTGCCGAGCCTTCAATTTTAGCCACTAATCCGAATCCGAATTTTTGGTGTTCTACTTTTTGTCCCGCTTCTAATACACTAGTATCACTTGCCACAAAATCTGTGGATGCTTTATGTTCTACTACTTTATTAATAGAGGGTACAACAGGTAAATATTCAGGTGTTGACTTACTGCCTGCTGGTTTTTTAGAGGGTGGTGCGCCATATTTTTTCTCCGCCGATGCTGCCGAATTACCATTACCAAACCCTCTTTGCATTCGCTCAAATCCGCTTCCCCATTGGCTTCCCGCGTTATTACGTGCTCCGCCACCTGCATAACTCTTGTCAATATAGTCTTCCGGCATTTCTTCTATAAACCTACTTGGTTCGTTCTGAACCAGTTGCCCGAATCTATACCTTGAATTAGCATAGGTCAGCCACAAATGTTGTTTGGCCCTTGTAATGGCTACATAAAATAAACGACGTTCTTCTTCTAACTCTTCTCGGGTATTGATGGCCATGGCATTTGGAAAAAGTGTTTCTTCTATGCCTCCTACAAATACACAACTAAACTCCAATCCTTTTGCTGCGTGAATGGTCATCAGTTTCACCACATCCGTTTCTTGTTTATTATCGTCTGCATCAGTTACCAAACTGATCTGCTGTAAATAAGCACCCATACTTTTATTACCAACTTCTCCGTCGTCGTTACTCGGGCTCTCCGTCCATTCCTTAATACTATTTAAGATCTCTTGTATATTCTCGTATCGCGCCAGCCCTTCCGTGGTTTTATCACTAAACAATTCCTTTACTATATTGGTATGTTTGCCCACTTGTATGGCTACGTCATAAGCGTTCTTTTCATTCAACAAACTTTGGAAATAGCGGATCATGGTCACGAAATTCTGCATGGCCTCCAACGTGCCTCCCTTAAATCCAAACTCGCCCGCTCTGGATAATACATCAAATACACTTAGGTTATATTCATTTGCGGCTATTACTAATTTCTCTAAGGATGTTTTACCAATGCCACGAGCTGGGTAATTGATCACTCTTTTCAGCGATTCTTCGTCTTTGGTATTCACCATCAAACGCAGATAAGCTAGAAAATCTTTGATTTCTTTGCGTTGATAAAAGCTCACACCTCCATATATTCTATAGGCAATGCCCATTCTGCGCAAACTTTCTTCGTAAGCGCGGCTCTGTGCATTGGTTCTGTATAGAATGGCAAAATCTTGGTTATAAAAGTGATTTCTTAACTTTTGTTCTTGTATGGTATCGGCTACAAATTTTCCTTCGTCATTGTCCGTCATGGTTCTCACCAGCCTGATTTTTTCACCTTCCACATTATCCGTCCACAAGTTTTTAGGAATCTGGCCTTTGTTAACTTTGATCACTTCATTGGCCACGTGAATGATGTTCTTACTACTTCTATAATTCTGCTCTAGCTTCACCACTTTTACATCGTCATAGTCTTTCTGAAATTGTAAAATGTTTTCAATCGTTGCCCCCCTAAAACTATAAATACTCTGCGCATCATCGCCCACCACACAGATATTCTCGTTTACGGCTGCCAATAATTTGGTGATTTCGTACTGAACCTTGTTGGTATCTTGGTACTCATCTATGAGCACATACTTAAATTTGTGCTGGAATTTATGAAGTGCCTCAGGAAAATTATGCAGGAGTTCATGCATTTTAAAGAGCAGGTCGTCAAAATCCATCGCGCCATTTTTAAAGCATCGATTGGCATAGGCTTGGTAAATCTGCGCAATGGCTTGTCTGTTGGCCCGCATGTCTTCTTGCTGAATATAATAGTCAACCGCGTATTCGGCCGGACCCACCAAGCCATTTTTTGCCTGAGAAATCCTATTGCCTACCACATTGGCTTTATAGTGTTTATCGTCTAGGTTCAATTCATTCACCACCGTTTTAATGACCGACCTACTATCATCTGTATCATAAATGGTAAAGTTGGCGGGATAACCCAGTCGATGTGCTTCGCCTCTTAATATGCGAGCAAAGACGCTGTGGAACGTGCCAATATAGAGGTTTCGGGCTTCTGAATTACCCAATATTTTTTCAATCCGCTCCTTCATTTCTGCAGCGGCTTTATTGGTAAAAGTGAGGGCTAATATATTAAAAGCGTCCACCCCATTTGCCATTAGGTGCGCAATTCTGGTAGTCAACACCTTTGTTTTTCCACTTCCCGCACCTGCCACAATCATAAGGGGCCCTTTCAAATGTGTCACGGCTTCCAATTGTGGCGGGTTCAATCCCTTTAAATACTCTTGCATGGCTGCAAGTTAAACAGATGCATTATTGAAACGACGGATGTGGAAATCAATTCTTTTTATTCCCGGTGTTTTATACCTACTAGTTGGTATAAAACACCCTTTTTTCGTTAAACCTTGCCTAAGATTCATCCTTTACTTATATCCATAGATTAGTTCGGCATACCTTGCGGCCCATGAGATTTTTAAGATTTAAGAAAATTCGATTTCTCCTTATCCCCCTGATCTTACTAATGGGTGGCGTTGTATTTGGCACAGGAAAGGCAAAAAATAAGCCGGCTGTTCCTACAACAAACACAGATTCTGCGGTACATGCTAGTACCACCATCAATACTACGTTGTACGATTCTCTGGATTTGTCTACACTCGGTTTGTCAAAAGAAGCTTTTAACCTAGCCCTAACTGGGTATCAATCATTGGTTGAAACAGGTAAAGTGCAGAAAGACAATATTTTGACCATTATTGATTTTAGTATGCCCTCAAGTAAGAAGCGATTATTTGTAATCGACTTAATTAGTGGCGATTTGCTCTTTAATACATTTGTATCACACGGTCGCAATTCTGGTTCGGTTTTGGCTACACAATTCTCCAATGCCTTCAATAGTTTTAAAAGCAGTTTGGGCTTTTATACTACGGGGGCTACTTATAATGGAAAACACGGCTTTTCACTTCGTTTAGAGGGACAAGAAAAGGGTATCAACGACAACGCATTCAATCGTGGTATCGTGATTCATAGTGCCGATTATGTAAATGAACGCCTTGCGCAAGAGAGTGGAAGGATCGGTCGCAGTCAAGGTTGCCCCGCTATTCCCGAAGCTTTAAAAAAGCCCATTATAGAAACCATTAGAAATGGCAGCTGTTTGTTTGTGTATAGTCCGGATAAATATTATACCGCACATTCTAGGTTGTTAAAGGCGGCTATTTAAACAAATGGCTTCTCCAATAATCACTTACAAAAACTTGATGAGGGTCCATTGATGCTTGTAGCGCCATCCATTTGTCCCAATTAGGATAATTATTCTTCAAATAATCAACGCCTTCGTTGCTGTTGCCTGCAGGTAAGAATTTACCCCAGTGTGGTCTGAATACAAGTCCAGCTGTATACAATTCATTCCATAAGGTAGGATAAAACGTATTTAATGGCGAACCAGGATTGTCGCCAAACCAAAACATATCAATCCTAAATACATCCCTTTGATAGGCCGCGCTCAACCAAAAATCACTGTTTTTGGCGGGATAAATTTCGTAGGAAAAGTTTCCAACAATGTCTGGGTTTTTAAGAAAAAAGGCGCGCAAGGTACTCAAAACGGTTGACCCTTTTTCTATTGGAAACCAAAGTTCTGTGAACCAAACCGGGAGTAAAAAATCGCTGATTTTGTTGTCCATTGGAATACTTCCGTACCATACATCCTGAAATGCAGGAGGCGTTGGAACCTTATTTACGATTGGATCTAGCGGTACAAAAATCTTTAATAAAAAGGGGACTAGTTTATCCTTATCAATTGCGTGCAAGATTTCATAAGCTATAGGATGTGCCACTTTTAATTCGCTCAAAAACAAATCAATTTCACCAAAACCTCTCATCATCAAATTGGCACAAATCTCTAAAGGCAACGGCGTTTCCACACCGAAAAGTTTGATTTCTGGAACTTCTTTGTAGGGATTGGGAACAAAGTTGGCTGTGATGGGCATGGGTTCTGCCTGCCAGATCACTGTTCTATTGACACCGGCTTGTGGCCACCACATGATTCTTTTATAGGTATTCTTGGTAAAAAAGTCGGCCAGAGATTGCTTACTAGGCTGGTCGCCAAACAGATCAATCGGACAATCCGCTTCAGTGGTGGTAGATTCCTGTCCGATAATATTAAAATTGTCTATGCACTGAAATGTGGCAGAAACAATGACACCAAATAGGCCTAGTCCAACACCCACAGCGTAAAATGGATTCTCGTTCTTATTTGGATAGTTAGGATCGTCTTTACTAAACACTTGCTCACGAGCGCCATCTGCACCTCCGGTAATAACCGTTACACTTAAAAGCTGTTCGTTGAAAGATGCGAATAAGTTACTACCCGAAGAACCGGTTGACAAAAATCCGCCCACTGTTTGATGGATGATGCCTCCAAGATCGGGCAAGGCCCATCCTTTAAGTGGATTTTGAGGGTCAATTCTATGGTTATCGAGTTGGTAGCACAAAGAGTTTTCTACTGTGGATCGATAAGGAGCTAATGATGCGTCTGCATTGGCCAAAGGGTCGCTCGGATCAAATCCTAGATGGCAACCCCCTTGAACGGTAACTTGTTGCAAAGCATCGTTAAAAGTAACTGCCATCATCTTTACTAATAATAGATATAACCTACCCGCATTTACTTCCGCTTCTAAGCTACTAATGAGTGGTCTAGAGTGTGCGGCACCCCTTAAACAAACCACTTGTTTTGCTTGCTGTGCTTGGTTCACTAGAAAAAGTACTTCGCTATTGTCTTTTGGAAGATAATAGCTAACGCCATTTACCATTAAGGTATCTATTGAGGAATTGGGTGTCATGTGTGTGGGATTTTGCTGAACTAATATAATCAGAAGCGGTGAATAAATGACTATTTTTTACCAATAATTACAGAATAGCAACTGTATTTACGAGTTGCGAATCAGCTTAAAAGACCTTCACTATCATTCAACAATATATGAACCAGGAAAGTAAAACGAGAGACATCACACCCAAAGTTTTTTTCATAACGATGGGATTCTTATTTGTTTTAATGCAAGTAGCTTTTCATCCTGAATACATCAAATATTTTCCTCAATTTGATGGATTTAACTGGTTACATCATATTCATGGAGCTCTAATGGCTTCATGGGTAATTATATTATTCATTCAACCCTATCTGATTTACAAAGGCAAATACAGAGCACACAGATTTATTGGCAAAGTATCTTATTTCATAGTTCCATTAATGGTCATCTCAATGTTTCTAGCAACAAGGCAGAATTATCTTACTACCATTGGAAAAATACCGTTTAATGAAGTAGCTAGTATACAAGCATTAAATTTTATTGCACCACTGATATTTTTGCTTTTTTATTCGCTTGCTATCATAAATAAAAAAGATGTTTTCAAGCACCAGAGATACATGATTGGAACTTCATTTATTATGCTCACAGCCATTCTAAGCAGAATTTTGCAACACAGTTTTGAGCCTGATAGCATTCAACCATACGACTTTTTTATCCCGTTATATTTTAGTGGTATCGTATCAGCAATACTTTTAGTAAATGATATTATAAAGAAGAAAAACCCAATTCCTTACACTATAGTAATGGTCGGCTTGCTTGTATATACAATTTTCTATCATGTTCGTTCCACAGAGGTTTGGCAATCTGTAGTGCGTTCCATTGGAGATACTATTTTTTGAAAAGACTTTCAATATCTAATCATTTCCTAACTTGAAAGAATAATTATACTATCACCGACAAACAAGCCGAACGCACAACATGGGTATTGCTGCAAGTGCGGCTTTGTTGTATCAATGGGCTTTTTATCGCTATCAACATCAGCCGGGCAGGAC
>JANOYH010000090.1:0-2423 GCA_031428775.1 Bacteroidota bacterium | reverse complement strand
CTATACGGCTCAAGTCTTATTGCTTGGCTTTTATTGCCTCATCAATTAGAATTACTCAAGTGGATGCATATAATTGTACCTAAAGAAGATACTCTTTTTATTCTTATATATTTCCTTTTTAAAATACCTCCTATCTTTTTTCTGTTGATATTAAGTGTGTTATCATTCCCTAGAATAGAGAAAAGGATGGCATGGGGATTGTTTATTTTAATGTTGATTATTACAAATCAATTGGGCCTTATTTGTGGATTTGCATTCTACTTTTCAGGTTGGCATGGCTGGATGGCTTTTCAGGATATTAAAAATCACTTAGAGTCAAAAGAAAGGCTGATTCATTTTTGGAAAAAGTCAATTCCTTTTACTGTTTTAGCTTTAACATTTTTAATAATTGTATTCTTAGTAACTCCGTTATCAGTTTGGACAATGTTTGGTACACCTGCATTAATTGTTATGATAAGTCTTTTAACCCTCCCTCATATGCAAGTAATGCATACTATTTATTCTGTCAAAAAGCTTTTATCGAATTAAATTCACTTTAAGCATATTAGGATCGTAAAAGTGTTTTAGTTTTCGGAGTCTGTGTTGTTAGATAGAATATTAATAAATTTACTTGCATTATTTAATTGTCTTCTTTTTTAAATTTTATTTATTTGCCATACTTTCCTGATCTAATACCTTTAATTAGGCCTATGCAAAAGAAAATAAAGCAAAAAGATACTAAGCCTGTTAGTATTAAAAAATCTAAATCTTTCATAAGCTATTTTTTTTTCGAGTTCAAATATATTAGAAGAATAAGCATGGTAGGGGGCCATAATCCTATGAAAATTGCCCTATCATGGTCTTTAAGAATTGTATAATAATATTCTGAAATAAATATGATTATAACAGCTAATATTGCAATCGCAATTTCAAAAAAAGAGAATTTATTTTTCATCAGTATTATTTTATAGAAATATTATATCTAACACCAGATAGTAGAAAAGGTTCATTATTTCTATATAACCCACTTGAATCAGCCCAATTTATTTTTTTATCGATATGTGACCGAGCGTAGCTAGGTCATCCCGCAAGGCAGGATAGCTACTTCAAATAAGCCGCACATGTTACAGTGGTTAGGCTGTTTCCAAACTCAAAAACTATAACAGGAATTATTGTTGTTCAGACTTCACTAGGTCTTTTTTGTTTTTTTGATGCAGCAGGTTGGTCAGATGACTGTGGTCCGGAGTAGAAATTGCTGTCTATACTGACGCCAAATTTGGGTCTATCATCTTTGTTATTCTTTATTTTTTGCGGCATTATTATATCCAGGAGGCTCTCAAGTGGATAAATATTCTGTTGGGTTTAATTGGTTTAATATTTAATGGTGCAACTTACTAAATGAGTATGCAATAAATGGACAACCAAATCCTTCAAAACCATATGCTATCACACAAGCAGGAAGCAGTTTGGCTATATCATCAGGAAAAGATTTGGCAGAGCCTAGAATTTTATTAAGCCCAGATACGGTTTATTCAAGTATTGCTACAGGTTCCATGTTTAAGGCAATTCCTCCAGGATATGAAGATAAGATTGCTTCCTTTTATTTACCCAAAGGGTATATGGCTGTTTTTGCAGAAAATAGCGATGGTACTGGCGAGTCGTACTATTATGTTGCTTCTCAAGCTCCAATTAAAATAAATTTTGGAATTAATTTATCCAATAAAATTTCATTTGTTCGTTATACGGCAATTGGTAATCTTACTAAAAAAGGGGTTGCATTTGTGGATAGTAATGTAGTTAAACAGTTCAATGCTTCTTGGTATTACGGATGGAGTTTGAATAGACCTTCATTTGGATCAATGAATTATGTTCCAATGACTTGGGGTAAGTCCAGCGCAACTGTAGCTAATGTCAATTATTTCCTTGGCCGAAAAGATGTAAATCATTTGTTGTCTTTTAATGAGCCCGATAATCCTGGGCAATCAAATATGCCTGTTGATACAGCAATTAACAGATATCGTATTATGATGCAAACAGGGTTAAGATTGGGATCTCCAGCAGTAGAGCAAGATAATTCTTTTGTAGCAGGAAGATGGTTACCCAACTTCATGGATGCGGCGCGATCACAAAGATTAAGGGTTGATTATATTTGTTTACATTGGTATGATTGGGGTAATGAAAACAACAATCGACCAACTGATTCTCTCACTGCAGAAGCTGTTTTTAATAGATTTAAAACTTTTGTTGAAAGAGTACGTACAACATATCCTGAACAAAAAATTTGGTTAACTGAATATAATTGTAACCCGAGTAGAAATGCACGCCCCTTAGTAATAAAGTATTTTATGAAGCTGTCTACAGATTGGATGAATTCAACTGCTTATGTTGAGCGATATGGCTATTTTCAAGTGAGAACCTACAGCTCAAAGGAAGGAGGCGGAAGA
>JANOYH010000089.1:0-6551 GCA_031428775.1 Bacteroidota bacterium | reverse complement strand
TCTGCAGCGGTAGAAGGCGGACTGATTGTAGCAGCAGGTATCTTAATTATTTATGAAACTATTCAAAACCTGATTCATGAAAATCCTTTGGAAAGTCTGGATACCGGACTTATTCTGATTTCCATTACAGCAGTGATCAATTATATTGCTGGTGCCTTTTGTATCAAATTAGGCAAAAAAAATAATTCAATTGCTTTGAATGCAAGCGGTAAGCACTTACAGGTGGACACCTATTCTACGGCTGCCATTATTGTTGGATTAGGTCTCATGCTTCTCACACATTTATTCTGGCTTGATAAAGCCATAGCCTTTGTAATGGGTGTTTTTATCATGTTTAATGGCTATAAAATTATACGCAGCTCCTTAGCTGGAATTATGGATGAAGCAGATAAAGAGTTATTAGAAAAATTCATTGCTATACTTAATGAAAATCGTCAGCCTAATTGGATTGACTTGCACAATCTTCGTGTAATCAAATATGGTAGCTTGTTACATATCGACTGCCATTTTACAGTACCCTGGTACTTGAATGTACATGAAGCACATCATGAAATAGATGCACTGGCTTTATTGATAAAAGATCGTTTTGGCGATCGGATTGAATTATTTGTTCATACCGATGGTTGCTTGCCCTTTAGTTGCAGTATCTGTACCAAAACCGATTGTACAGTTAGGCAACAACCTATGGTACAAAAATTGGACTGGAGCCTACAAAACGTGATTCCCAATAAAAAGCACCGATTAGAACCTGTCTAAAAAGATGTTGAATCGGTTTTACTACTTAGTTTTGCAGTCTATTTTCAACTTACTTCAAATTGAAATTTTATTCCAACTAAAATAAATTGTCATGCAAATCTGGAAAGATTACCAAGAGCAACACAAAGAAAGATTTCTCAATGAATTATTAGAATTGTTGCGTATTCCAAGTGTGAGTGCCCGTACAGAAAATAAACAAGACATGCTAGACTGTGCTAAACTGGTTCAACAACGCTTAAAAGAAGCGGGTGCTGATAGGGTTAACATTTACGAAACTGTTGGACACCCCATTGTATTTGGAGAAAAAATTACAGACCCTACTAAACCTACCATATTAGTTTACGGACACTACGATGTACAGCCAGCCGATCCATTGGAATTGTGGAAAAGTGGTCCTTTTGACCCCACTATTATTGACGGTAAAATTTTTGCTCGTGGATCATGTGACGACAAAGGCCAATTCTATATGCACGTCAAGGCATTGGAAACTATGACCCAAACCAATACCCTTCCAGCAAATGTGAAATTTTTGATTGAAGGAGAAGAAGAAGTGGGTAGTCCTAATTTGGCCAATTTCGTTAAGGCCAATAAGGATTTGCTCAAAGCAGATGTGATCTTAATTTCCGATACTTCTATGTTGAGTATGGAGAACCCTTCTATTGATATTGGGGTACGCGGACTTAGCTATATAGAAATAGAAGTAACAGGACCTAACCGTGATTTGCACAGTGGTGTTTATGGCGGTGCTGTTGCAAACCCTATAACTATGTTGGCAAAAATGATTGCTTCTTGTCATGACGAGAACAACCATATCACCATCCCGGGTTTTTATGATGGCATTATTGAATCCACCACAGAAGAGCGTACAAAAATGGCGCAAGCACCTTTTGATGAAGCGGAATACAAAGCTGATTTAGGCGTGACGGAACTTTGGGGTGAGAAAGGTTATACTACCAATGAACGAACAGGTATTCGCCCTACATTAGAAGTGAACGGAATCTGGGGCGGCTATACTGGCGAAGGCGCTAAAACCGTTTTGCCAGGAAAAGCATTTGCGAAAATTTCTGCACGATTAGTACCAAATCAATCTTCCCTCGTCATTACAGAAAAATTACTCCACTACTTTAAATCCATAGCACCAGCAGGTGTTACGGTTAAGGCTTCAGAACACCATGGCGGCGAACCCTATATCACGCCTATTGATTCTGATGCTTACAAAGCAGCCTCAAAAGCCATTACGGCCACATTCGGGAAAGAGCCCATCCCTGTTCGCGGCGGCGGCAGCATTCCTATCTGTGCCTTGTTTGAAAAAGAATTGGGCTTGAAAATTGTGTTCATGGGCTTTGGCTTGGATAGTGATAATTTACATAGTCCGAATGAAAAATTCGACCTATTTAATTTCTACAAAGGCATTGAAACCATTCCTTATTTTCACCAATTTTATACTGAAGGAAAATAATTCATGAAGCCTGAGCTAGCAAAAGAAAAACTGCGCATAGATAAATACCTATGGGCTATCCGACTTTTTAAAACAAGAAGTCAGGCCGCTGACGCATGCGATAATGGCAAAGTGAAATTATTGGGCACTAACGTGAAAGCCTCTAAGCCAGTGAATTTGGGCGATGTATATGACGTAAAAGCGGAAGGCAGAAAATGGGTCATAAAAGTGACTGGTTTATTAGAGAAACGCGCAGCTTATCCTGATGCCATCAAAAACTATGAAGACATCACTCCTCCAGAAGATTTAGACGTAGTGAAATTTGTAGCACCTTCCTTCCAAACAGGAAAAAGATTGAGTAAGGCGGGCAGACCAACAAAGCGCGACTTAAGAGACATTAAAGGATTCATGGGCGAGGATTAAATTAATAAACCCAAAAAACATTGCATGCATATTGATATCATCACTGTGGTTCCTGAATTGCTAGACAGCCCCTTTGGCCATAGCATTATGAAACGTGCACAGGAGAAAGGATTGCTCACGGTAGTATGTCATAATTTACGCAAATGGGCCATCAACAAACACATGCAGGTAGACGACTACCAATTTGGTGGTGGTGCAGGAATGGTGATGATGCCAGAGCCACTTGCCAATGCCATTGACGAATTGAAAGCAACAAGAAAATATGACGAGGTTATTTATATGACCCCAGATGGTCCACGTTTTAATCAACATACTTCCAATCAACTATCGATGATGGAAAATCTACTCATTATTTGCGGGCATTATAAAGGCATCGACGAACGCATCCGCCAACAATATATTACCATGGAAATATCTATTGGAGATTATGTATTAAGCGGAGGTGAATTAGCAGCTGCCGTTGTAGTAGATGCTGTTGGTCGTTTGATACCCGGTGTATTGAATGATGAAACATCCGCTTTATTCGACTCCTTTCAAGACAATTTACTGGCTCCGCCTGTTTATACGCGACCTGCTGATTTTAGGGGCCAAAAAGTGCCTGAAATTCTCACCCAAGGTGATCCAAAGAAAGTGGAAGAATGGCGCTATGAACAATCACTTCAACGCACCAAAGAAAGAAGACCAGATTTATTGGATGAATAATGCTTTGATTGATCTAACTCCGTTTCAGCATTTCACATTAAGTTATTTTATCTCTACACTAACCGCTTATCCTTTAATTCTTGCGCTTTAAATTGTTTAACATTTTGTGACAATTTTTATACTATTTATTGCACGAAATAGTAAAGAATTAGGAATTACCTCGTTTAATGTTTCCAATGAAGTCCAACCAACAACTAATATTATTGCTGCTTCTGACTGTTTCTACCATTGTTTCAGCACAGGTTAAAGACGGTGAAAAATTTCAAAAAGACTACCAATATAATATTACCAAAACCTCTGAGGCTATTAAAATTGATGGTGAATTTACAGAAGCTATTTGGGCTACTGCAGACACTACTAGTTCCTTTTGGAGAAAATTTCCTACAGATGGTGGCAGACCACAAAGAAAAACAGAAGTTAAGATTGCACACGATGATAAGTTTATCTACTTCAGCATTACTGCTTTCGATTCAGGAAAAGCATTTATCACCAGTTTGAAAAGAGACCTTGGTCATGATGGAAATGACGGAATAGGCATCATTCTAGACCCTACTAACCAACGTACCAATGGCTTTTTCTTTGTGGTCAATGCTTTCAATGTGCAAAGTGAAGACCAGTTACCATTTGCCGATGGAAATAATGGACCATCTTGGAGTTGGGATAATAAATGGTTTTCTGCTACCAAACAATTCAAAGATCGGTGGACCGCAGAAATAGCTATCCCCTTTAAAAGCATCCGCTATACAGCTGATAAATTGTTATGGGGGTTGAACATAGTTAGGATTGATACCAAAGCCAATGAATACAGTACTTGGACCCCAATGCCGCAAAATTTCCCTTCCATGGATATGGGTTATACTGGCTCACTTATTTGGAAAACGCCACCTCCTGCTGCAGGAACCAATATGGTGTTCATTCCATTTGTTACAGGTAATGTAACAAGCGATCAAGAAAATGCAGTGCCTACAGATGCAACAGGTACGGCTGGCTTTGACGCAAAGATGGCATTAAGTTCTTCCTTGAACCTAGACCTAACCGTGAACCCAGACTTCTCTCAAATTGAAGTAGATCAACAGGTTACAAACCTTAGTAGGTTCAATATATTCTTCCCAGAAAAAAGGACTTTCTTTTTAGAGAACTCCGATTTGTTTTCTGGATACGGGATCCCACCAATACGTCCCTTTTATTCTAGAACCATCGGCTTAGACAAGCAAGGCAATCGAATTCCCATTCTATTTGGTGCTAGGGTTTCAGGCAATGTGGGAAAAGGAACACGCATAGGATTTATGAATATGCAGACTGGTAGAAAAGGACAATATTCGCCCGAGAATTATACGGCCGCAAGTATTAGTCAGCGTTTGTTCAAACGCTCAGTGATAAAAGGATATTTTTTGAATCGTGAAAATGGAATCTCAGACGAAGAAAAGAAAAAAAATCCCTTAGACGCCTATGGCAGAAACGCAGGCGTTGAATTCAACTACAATAATTTGAAAGGGACCTGGGGTGGATGGGCTGGATACCACCATTCTTTTAAAGAAGGGATTAGTGCAGAAAATGCTTATTATAACGCTGGATTCAATTATAATGGTCGAAACTTCAGTACAGTTATTGATATTGGAAACCTTGGTACCAATTACTATACAGACATGGGTTTTGTGGAACGCATTAGCAATTACGATGCAGACAAAGACACAAGTGTTAGAGTTGGATTCAAACAAATTTTCAATGAGTTTTCCTACAACCTATTTCCTAAAACAGGGAAATTAAATCAACATGGATTACAATTGACCAATTTCATTGTTTTTAACCCCGATAATTCTTTAAATGAAAGATCGCATGAATTGGAGTACCAAATGCAATTCAAAAACACTAGTCGCTTTTTTATATTTGGCAATACCAACGAAACCAATTTATTATTTGCAACTTCTTTTACAGACGAGAAACCTATTCCAAAAGGAAATTACAAATACAATCAATGGGGTATAGGTTATCGTTCCGATTTCAGAAAAATGATCAATGTTTTTGTTCGATTTTCCAGTGGTGGCTTTTATAATGGCAACTATCAGGGAATCAATACCACCATTGCTTTCAGGAAACAACCACATTTGAATGTGGCATTGCAGTTGAATTATAATAATCTACAGTTTCCAGATGGTTATGGCAGTTCACAACTATTCTTAATTGCACCTAGAATAGAATACAATTTCAGTACAAAATTATTCTGGACTACCTTCTTACAATACAATACGCAACAAAACAATTTCAACATCAATAGCCGATTGCAATACCGCTATAAACCAATGAGCGACCTATTCTTGGTGTACACAGATAACTACTATACCGACCCATTATTCAAAAACAAGAACCGCGCAATTGTGTTTAAGTTGAACTATTGGTTGAACTTATAAGTAGTAAATTTATAAAAAAATAGTCCTATGAAAGCTCAGGGCAATACCGTTAAAGACATTTTACTAAACCTGCCAGAAGATAGGCTTGCACCTTTTAATAAATTGCACGATATAATTGTACAAAACTTGCCAAAAGGATTTGAACCCGCTATTAGTTATGGTGGCTTGGGTTATGTGGTGCCGCATACACTTTATCCCGCAGGATACCATTGTAAGCCTGAAGAGCCCCTACCTTTTGCCGGCATTGCCTCGCAAAAAGAGTCCATTAATTTTTACCATATGGGGATGTATGCTGATCCGAAATTATTACAATGGTTTGTAAGCGAATATCCTAAATACAGCAAACAAAAACTGGATATGGGTAAGAGTTGCGTGCGTTTTAAGAAAATGGAAGAAATTCCCTATCAACTCATTGCTGAATTAATGATAAAGATGAGCGCTAAAGAATGGATTGACCTTTATGAGAAAAATTATCTTCCGAAAACAAAGAAGAAATAAGAAAAGCGCTTCGCTCTAACACAATTACTACAAACAAACCATATTTCAATTTTTGGTAACTTCCGACTGCATTCAAATTAATCACCAATTTATTCATATGAAAAAGGTTATTTACATTTTATCATCACTGCTCATTGTTTGTTTTTTATCCTATAGCAGTTTTGCTCAATTAAGCACTCAAAGAATTGATTCTTTAGTTGCAGATGCCTTGGTAAAATTCAAAGTGGCTGGCGCTGCTGTTGCAATAGTAAAAGACGGAAAAATAATTCATTCAAAGGGCTATGGCTTGGCAGATATTATCAGTAAAAAGCCAGTAAATGAGTCAA
>JANOYH010000088.1:0-4958 GCA_031428775.1 Bacteroidota bacterium | reverse complement strand
GGGTCACGTTTGGGACGGAAATATAAAAAGGATTAAAAGAATTGAGGCTTTAAAGGCATTCTAGGAGAGTGAAGCTTGCATGGCATGCAGGAGGTCGACGGTTCGACCCCGTTACTCTACTCAGCTTTAAATAGGGTCTGTAATAAAGTGTTTGATAATTAAATTGCTTAACTTATACCATGAATTAAGTCTTCCAATTTTAACACAAATGAACTTTGAGTGCCATGAGGTCAAGTTTTATCTTTTCCCTACTATCTCTATTTTCTTTTATTGTAGGACACACCCAAACCGAAGCACAACTCCGAGAAAACATCCGCATTTCCCAAAACGATAGTATCAAAGGCGATGCTTTAGCAAAACTCTGTTTTGAACTTGCAGTGGACAAAGCCGATGAAGCTATCCAATTTGGCCTTCAAGCCCAAAATATTGCCGAAAAACTTGCTAATCAACCCATTCTACAAAGAACCTACGACGCCCTAGCTCAGTGTTACGACACTAAACAAGACTACCTCAAATCTTTCCAGTTTTTTCAATTGGCCATTAAAGCAAATGGCCTAATACATGATAGCCTTTTTCTTTCTGGCATCTATAATAATATGGGTAACTCCTATTATTACCAAGGAAAACTGGATAGTAGCTTGGTGTACCATTTTAAGTCGCTCAACCTTAGAACAAAATTGAATGCCCAAAAAGATATGTCCAGAAGTCTTAATAACCTTGGACTGGTCTACCGCGTTAAACAAGACTATACCAGCGCTTTGAACTACTACAACCAGTCCCTTAAAATTAAAACGGCATTGGGCGATAGAAAAGGCATCAACAACACCCTACTAAATATTGGAGGCCTGTATAAAACCACCAAAAACTACGATAGTGCTATTATTATTTATCAAAGACTATATGATACTGCCACAAAAAATAAATCGACCATTGGCGCCATCACGGCTAAAACAGCCCTGGCACTCTGCTTAAATTCGCAACAGAAATATGCTATCTCCTTACCCTTATTCCAAGACCTGTATAAAAATCCGCTTTCTAAAGACATTGGAGATACCTATCCGTTCCTTCTCATGGGCCTTGGCGAAGCTTTTGTTGGCAATCAATCTTACCATGAAGCAATCCCCTTTCTGAAACAAGCACTGACAGTCAATTTTCCGGTAGACCGCTTCGAAAACAAAGCAGCCATACATCAGATTTTAGCAGAAGCTTATGAACAATTAAGCGATTTTAAAAATGCCTTATTGCATGTACACGCTTTTAAACAATACAGCGATTCCTTGCTCAATGAAACCAATATCAGAAGCATCAATGAACTAAGTACAAAATATAAAACCATAGAAAACGAAAACAAGATTGAATTACTCAACAAAGAAAACCAAGTACAACAACTACTTCTTTTTGAAAATAAAAGAGACCGTATCATACTATTCCTCATCATCATTCTCATTACAGTGCTTTCCTTCGGGTTATTGTACTTATATAGAAATAAACAAAAATCCAGTTTACTACTCGAAGAAAAAAATGTCCTCATCGGAAAATCACTCAACGAAAAAGAAGTGCTGTTGAAAGAAATACACCACCGTGTGAAGAATAACTTGCAAGTAGTGAGTAGTTTGCTGAACTTGCAAAGTCGCAGTATCACCGACACTCAGGCCCAATCTGCCATTAGAGAAGGAAGAGACCGCGTTAAAAGCATGTCGATCATTCACCAGAACCTGTATCAAGACGACAACCTCACAGGAGTAGATATGAAACAATATATTGAAGAATTGACTAATAGTTTATTTCACTCTTATAATATTCAAAATGAACGCATTTCATTGGAAACAACTATCGATTCTATGCAACTGGATATTGACCATGTAATTCCCATCGGACTCATTTTAAACGAACTCATTTCAAATGCACTCAAATATGCCTTTCCAGAAAATGAAGGAACTATTTTTATCAGCCTGCACAAAACAAATGTAACACTGGTATTGAAAGTGAGTGATAATGGAATTGGACTTCCCCCAGATTTTAATATGGATAAGCTAACGAGCCTTGGCTTTCAATTAATCAGGTCTTTAGTAAATAAAATGAAGGCAACCATACGCATTGAAGGGGAAAAAGGAACTTCTGTATGTTTAGTTATTCCAAGGTCTAAAATGGGACTATCAAAATTTTAAAACCAACCAATCATGAGTGAAATAAGGATATTAATTGTAGAAGACGACCCCTTTATTTCATTAGACATTGAACATTGCCTAAACAATATTGACTATCAAGTAAGTGGTATTGCTTACGATATAGAAGAAGCTTTGCACCAGTTAGCCAACAATACACACGATGCAGTTTTATTAGATATCAGCTTAGGTAATCAGGAAATGGATGGCATTGATATTGCCCATATAATCAATGAAAAATATCAACTACCCTTTTTGTTCCTCACCTCTCATGCCGATAGATCAACTTTAGAAAGAGCTAAAAAATCCTTCCCCGCTGGTTATATTGTAAAACCATTTAATGAACTATCCTTATTGGCCGCAATAGAAATTGCCTTGTACAACCATGCAAAACTTCAAACAGCTATTGTACCTAAATTGTCTTTTGTGCAGGTCAATAAAAACAGGCCAATTGCTTTGAGTGAACGGGAATTTGAAGTGCTACAACAGATCTATGAAGGAAAGACCAATCAGCAAATGGCAGAACATTTGTTTGTTTCCGTAAACACCATCAAAACCCATATTACCAGCATTTATACAAAACTTAACGTCAATTCCAGAACCGCCGCTATAGCAAAAATTAGAAGCTATTAGATTGATGTGTTTGTATACCCAATAGTTTAAAATCACCTTTTCGGGTGAGTGATTGCATAAATTGTTTATAGAACTTGTAGAAGGGTAAAAAATCCTTCTTTTGAAGTGACCTAAACCATTACACCATGAAAATAAATATACTTTTATTTCTAACAATTTTGGTTTCATCAAACGCAATAACACAGCCTACAAAAACTTATTTGATGGCCTATCATACCTGTTCCTCTTCCAGCTCCTGTTCAAATCCTGCAAATCATACCGTTCGTCTAGCTGAAAGTAATAATGGTAGTAGCTGGACTTCTGTTCCAGGCTATAACACCATCAGCAATAGTGGCAGCGTACCCGATGTAATCACCAGGGGCGATAAGCTGTATCTTTATTCAACTTCAGGCGTAAGACGATATACCAAAAGCACCAATACTTGGGAAACCAGTGCTACTACAATATCCGTAAAAGACGCGGGTGGCGCAAATGTTTTCTATGTAGACCCTTCTTTAATTGTTGATGGAAGTGGTAATCTGGTGTTGTTTTTCTTGGAATCCGCAGGTCCGGGTACAGGAGATCCTGCAGCATGTTCCAGTTACCCTTGTACTAAAAATTTTAAATCGGCCACTGAAGTAAGCGGATCAAATGGTACACAGTTTGTAGTGAATTCTGGCACCAGACTTTCTATTAACCTAAATGCCAATACCGCCTCTGATCCTGATATTTATTACGATGGCACTCGGTATATTTTATACATCTCTTCCGGAACAAATACCCTTGCTTATACGGCTGCTAGTTTACATGGAACCTATACTGCAGTAACTACATTGAATAATGCCGTTCTTACTAATGAAGGCGGTATAGGATGTGGCTACTTTGATCCCACCACAAATAATTATTGGACTTATGTACATACCAATGCAGGCGAAATCAAACTAAAAGTTCATTCTTCCATCAACAGTAGTATCAGCGGACTTTCGATGGTCATTAACTATGCTACGGCAGGTCTAGCATCTGGAAGCTTGGCACAGAGTCCGGGCATCTGTAAAAATGAATTGACTACAACAACAGCTGTTTCAAATTTATCTTCTGGACAATTCATTAAGTTGTACCCCAACCCTGTTAGAAATGATTTAACCATCAAATATGACTTGGGTATGCAGACATCGGTTTCCATGAAAATATTTGATAAAAATGGCGCACTGATTACGCATAAAAAAATCAATACAACAGGCACACGTATAAATACTGGGAACTTTTCTAACGGAATGTTTTTGGTTTTGTTTTATGACAAAAACGGTAGAATACTTTATGCTGATAAAATCATTAAAGAATAATAAAATAGTAAAACAATATTTACTCCATACTTTTGAAAGGTCTGTCTCAATTTCTTGGGATGGACCTTTTATTATTCCCAAATCTCTTCCTGTCCTTTTAACCAGCGCTTCACTGACTCAGTGGTTACTGATTTTGGTCGTTCTAAAGGCAGGCTCAATGCCCTATCCCAACAAAGGCTGGCTAATACACCTAAAGCCCTACTTACCGCAAACAGCACGGTATAAAATTCATATTCTACTAAACCATAGTGTACCAACAAAGCGCCGCTATGTGCGTCTACATTGGGCCATGGGTTTTTTACTTTTCCCAGCGATTCTAAAATTGGCGGAACCGTTTCATAAATATTCCAAACCGTTTTAACCAAAGGATCGTCAGGCATATGCTTTTTACCAAATGCCATCTGAGCAGTAAATCTTGGATCTGTTTTACGCAAAACTGCGTGTCCATAACCTGGTACTACTTTACCAGCTTTTAGGGTTTGCTGAACGTAGTTGGCTATCTCTTCCTTAGTGGGTTCTTTTGATCCAATGGAAGCCTGCATTTCATAAATCCATTTGATCACTTCTTGGTTGGCTAATCCGTGCAGTGGTCCTGCTAGTCCATTCATTCCTGCTGCATAACTTAAATAAGGATCGCTCAAAGCAGAACCCACCAAATGCGTGGTATGTGCTGAAACGTTACCGCCTTCATGGTCGGCATGAATGGTCATGTATAAACGCATCAATTCTTTAAAGCTTTCATCGTCGAAGCCCATCATATGAGAAAGATTCCCCGCCCAGTCTAATAAACCATTGGGTTGAATATGTTCTCCATTTTTATATTTTCTGCGATAAATAT
>JANOYH010000087.1:0-28642 GCA_031428775.1 Bacteroidota bacterium | reverse complement strand
CTCCAGCACCATCAGTTTGAAGCGATGTTATGGCTGTTGGACCTGTAGTCCAAGGAGCTCCATTAGTTAAACTAACTTCATATGCACTAGAAACCGCAATATTAATTGGGTCATTGAATGCAAGAGGAACAGCTCCTATATTGATAATAAAAGATGTGGATGCTGTAGATCCATAAACAACATCCATACTTCCATTAGCTGGAGAGATAGCTGTTGTAACTTGCAATTGTGCGAATGCATTATTGCCTATCACGAACAAAAGGACTGGCAATAAAATTTTGAGTAAAAATCTTGATTTCATAAGCTTAGGGTTTGTTGCATTTAGCTTATCACACTTAATAATGTTAGTAACAAAATTGCATGATAATTCTTTTATTAACTGATTTTAAGGTTTAGAGGCCAATGCAGTTTACTTTATAAAACTACGAACATTATTCCTAGATATATCAATTTTTCCACATTTTCTATAAAATAAATTTGAAAATCTCATAAATTATTGAACTACAATACTTTAAGCTTGGCATAATTTTTCATTTTTATAGTGTTATCCACATTTGTTTGTAGTAATTTCCACAGTTTTGACCTTTAAAGTGTAGTGATTGCTATGGTTTTTAGTCATTTTCAATGGTGCTTTATTACACACAAATGGCCATCATTGCTGATGGCCATTTGTGTGTTGATTTTATCTTTTTCGATTAGTTAAGTATAGTCACTTTTGTACTATTATACTTGATGTCGGTGCCATCTAATGAGATTACATGAATACCATTCTTCACCAACGTTACATGCAAATTGTATCCCCCAGATGCAGTGAATTTTAATCCTTTGTAAGCAGTCATATCAGCCGCAGTACCACCACCTCTTAGCAATTTAACAATGGATACGAAGTCTGAACTATTTGCTTTCACTTCCACATTTCTAAACAACGGATATTCATCTGCTGTGTAGGTGTGTTTGATGTCATTGCTTACAGTAAAGTTGCTTAATACAGTGGTTGATTTATTATAGTCAACCGTCCAGGTATAATCTGACATATACACGATATCTTTTACTTCCCCATTCTAATACATAGTTAATTTACTCTCCTATTTATCTTCCATTGGTATGGTCACATTCGATTGTCCATTTGCAGCAATTGTAAAAGGAATTGTTCTGGATACGATGCTTGCAGAAGTCTTATTTGATTTGTCTTGAAAGGTAAAATAAGTCAAAAAATCAGAAAATCATAATTTGTTTGCCTTTTATTTTCAACAGCATAACACATAAAAAAAGAGCCCAATCGGACTCTTTTTTTAACTATTTTCATTCAAATGTTAAGATTGCTGAATGTATTATTAGCATTTGATTTTTTTTATTAATGATACATCTCCTCCCTCAATTCCTTTACCCACGCATCTTCCATATACTCATCAAAAGTCATCAATCGATCAATAATTCCTTTAGGCGTTAATTCTATAATTCTGTTAGCAACAGTTTGTAAGAAAGTATGGTCATGCGATGTGATCATCACAATGCCATTAAATGTCTGACAACCTTCATTGAAACTCTGAATACTCTCCAAATCTAAGTGATTCGTTGGCTGATCTAACATCACCACATTGGGGTTCTGTAACATCATCCTACTTACCATACACCTTACCTTCTCTCCCCCACTCAATACATTGGTCTTCTTTGAAATATCATCACCACTAAACAACATCTTTCCTAAAAAGCCCCTAATAAATGGCTCATCCGCATCCGTTACATGCGCTGGCACATACTGGCGTAACCAATCCATCAATGTCAACCCTTCTGTAAAAAATTCCTGGTTCTCTTGTGGCAAATAAGCCTTGGTAATTGTGGTACCCCACTCATACTTACCTTGATCCGCTTCCTGTAGTCCATTGATGATCTCAAAAAAACTGGTCACCGCCAAAGGATCCTTACTCAAAATGGCAATCTTCTCTCCTTTGTTGATACTGAAATGTACATTCTTGAACAAGATCCTTCCATCCACATATTTACTCAATTGCTCTACATTCAAGATCTGATTGCCCACTTCACGAAATGGCTGATATATAATGCCCGGATACTTTCTGTTCGATGGCTCAATCTCTTCAATGGTCAACTTCTCCAACGCCTTCTTTCGTGACGTGGCCTGCTTGCTCTTTGAGGCATTGGCAGAGAATCGGGCGATGAAGTCTAACAATGCCTGGCGCTTTTCTTCATTCTTTTTATTCTTGTCATTGATCTGCCTACTCATCAACTGACTACTCTCATACCAGAATGTATAGTTACCCGTAAACGTTTTAATCTTAGAACGATCCACATCGGCCACATGCGTACAAATGGTATCCAAAAAGTGACGATCGTGACTCACTACCAACACAATGTTTTCGTAGTCTGCTAAGAAGTTTTCTAACCACCCAATCGTTTCAATATCCAATCCATTAGTAGGCTCATCCAACAACAAAATGTCCGGATTTCCAAACAACGCTTGCGCCAACAAAACCCGCACTTTATAATTGCTGGGGATCTCACTCATCAAACTCTGATGCATCTCAGCCGTTACACCCAAACTGCTCAACAAGTTACCAGCATTGCTTTCTGCCTCATAGCCGCCCATCTCTCCAAACTCTCCCTCTAATTCGCCCGCCTTCATTCCATCTTCTTCTGTAAAATCTTCTTTGGCATAAATGGCGTCTCGCTCATGCATCACATCCCATAAATGCTTGTGACCCATCAGCACCGTATTCAATACCGTACAATTGTCAAACTCAAATTGATTCTGTTTCAAGAACGACATACGCTCGCCCTTAGATATTTCAACCATACCCTTATTGGGTTCAATCTCGCCACTTAATATTTTTAAAAAAGTAGATTTACCCGCACCATTGGCCCCAATTACTCCATAGCAATTGCCCTTTATGAAATTAATATTCACTTCATCAAACAATACCCTTTTGCCATAAGCTAGGGTTACATTTCTTGCACTAATCATTGATAATAACTGTTTTTAAGGCGGCAAAAGTACAATTAAGTAGCGGGATATGGCGAATCCAGTCCAAAAATTCAGTCCTATCAGCATAAATGATCACAATTAAATGACACTAATCACTTACAGATGACCTAATAATCAATATGTTTATACTTTGAATAACTGATTGCGTAAATTTTAATCATTACAGTATGACTGAATCAAAAAATCTAGCTTCAAGAAGGTCTTTTATTAGGCAAGTTTCTTTTGCCTCTTTGTTTTTGGCCACAGGAAAATTCACTCCCCTCTCTGCAGCTGAACTTTTTTCCTTGAGAAATAAAGTGAAACTTCGCTTTGTGGTTGCCTCCGATTCACACTATGGTCAGCCCAAAACCGAGTACGCTTTGATGATGGATAAAATGATTACACAAATCAACCAATTTCACCAAATAAGTCCCCTGAACTTTACCGTCATCAATGGCGATTTAATTCATAACGAACCCGCTTTTCTTCCTCAAATAAAACAGAAATTGAACGCACTAACCATGCCATGGCATGTTACTCGTGGCAACCACGATATGGTCTCTAATGCTTATTGGAATGATGTTGGATTGACTCCCCTCAACCACCATTTTTTAGACAACGGTCATGCCATTATTTTAGCAGATACTTCTAATGAAAAAGGCGTTTATTTATCTCCAGATTTGGTTTGGTTAAAAGAAACATTAGAACTTTATAAAAAGAAAAAACAGGTCTTGCTGTTTTTGCATATTCCACAAAAAAAGTGGACAGCCAACGGTATTGACAATCCTGCATTTTTTGAACTGATTGACAAATACTCCAATATCAAAGCGGTCTTTCACGGGCATGAACACGATAAAGATGGCATCTTCATGCATGGTACTTTACCCTTCTTTTTTGATGCCCATATTGGCGGCAATTGGGGTACCGATTATAAAGGATACCGAGTAGTAGAAATGATGCAAGACGGAACTTTAGCTACTTATATGATGAACCCTACTGAAGTCATTGAAAAATCAAAATACAGTTCCAAATAACATTAGTTTCCAATCAACCATTCAACAGAAAAGAGGCTGTATCCATCATTAGATACAACCTCTTTTATTTTAAAATCAAACTCAATTCTATTTTCAAATATCAAAGATCAAATTTTGACTTTTGACTTCTATTAGTACCCAGGATTCTGATAAGATTGAATATCAGAAGGTCCAAAAGCTTGACCATTTTTTGTTAATGAAACGATCTGTGGTAATGGAATGGGTCTAAGTTTATGGAACGGTGCAATATTGGTTGCATCAGCATTATATAACTTAGTTCTATCAAACAATGTTTCTGTTCTCACTAGATCTTCCCAACGATATAATTCGCCGCAAAGCTCTCTGGTACGCTCGTTCAACATAAAGTGTATAAAACGATCTGGTGTACCTGTAACAGTTGTAGGATATAATTCAGAAGGCGCATTGGTAGTAAATAAAGTTAAACTGGCTTGCATGGCATTACTAGTAGATTGCAAATCATTTGAACCTCCCAAATACATCCAGTTTTGTGGATTCTTTTCTTCCCCACTTTTATAGGCAGCCCTGCTTCTTAACACGTTTACATAAGTAAGTGCAGTAGTATAATCACCTTTTCTACCATAAGCTTCTGCAATAATTAAATAGGTTTCAGCTAAACGCGCCAACAATCCATTTTTAATTCCCCTTGCCTCATTCGCTGTAACAGTTAATCGAACACCGTCGTTGAACTTAATCATAGCTAGGTATTTGTTATCAGAAAAATCTGAAGTAGGCGTTGCAGTAGGAGAAGTTTTTTTATAACGCGCATATACTCTTGGGAAACGCATTTTTGCAAGATCCGCTGTAAGAATTGCTTGTGAAGGATTGTTACAAATAAACAATGCTGAAGTATCGCCAATTCCCACTTTAGGTTTACCAATTAAATCAGGGCTAGGTGCGTCTGCCGCTGTAAATAAAGGCAATCCAGCATTTGATGATACATTTCTATAATAAGCAGTTTGGAAAGTCTTAAAAAAGCGCGAATCATTTACTCGATCAAAAATGTCAATCGTATAATCTGTTGGTCGCAGTCTTCTAAATGGCCTACCATTAAAAAAGTCTCTGGTCATACCCGGAATAGCTATACCCGCATCATACTGTGTAGCATAGAACATATGCGTCTGATTATTAGCCGCACTTGCAAGCGCAAGGTTATCACTAAACTGTGCTGCAAAAACAATTTCATTACTGTTATTGTTTGAAGTAAGTTTTGCTTTATCAGCCGCAGGTGGCGTTCCATCAAAACCTGCCTTTGGAATGGATCCATTAGGATAAGCTACACTCCATAGATTTCCGAAATTTGATTCCAAAACGTGCGGACCAAATTTGATAACAGAATCAGCAAAAATAATGGCACTATCCATATCTGTTCCTTTTTGTCCCCTTGCATCAGCCACAGCACTACCTCTGGTTAAATACGCCTTAGCAAGAAAATGATAAGCAGCGGCTTTGGTACCACGGCCTTTTTCTGTAACTGACCATGGCAAACCAGGTCCAGCAGCCCTAAAATCACCAATGATTTGATTGTACACTGCCGCTACACTTGCCCTGTCAAATTCTGTTCTAAGAGAAGTAGCAGATTCTGTTACAATGGGTACACCTCCAAATTGTTGTACCATTTGAAAATAAAAATAACCCCTCAAAAATTTCAATTCAGCAATGCGCAAATTCTTTTGTACAGCTGTACCCAAAACCCTTGAAGTGGGATTGTTATATTCAGTAATTTTTGTGATGCCCAGATTGCATCTATTGATGGCTGCATAACTTTGAATCCATAATGCATTCACAAAACCGTCTGGACCATTAGAATTCAAATTAGAATTATAACGGTTGAATTGTTCGTTGTTGAACTGATCACCTAAACGAAATTCATCCACACCGAAATTGAATAAAGCATACGACTGCTCACCTTCATATTTCCATTTTAAAGGAACATAGGCCGACTTAACTAAGTCTTCCAAACCCTGGTCTGTTTTATAATAGTCTTCTGTAAGTTGTGTGACCAACTCTTCTTTAATAAATTTTTTGCAAGACACCAATAGGAATACAGAACAAACTCCTGCTAGTATGGTTATTTTAAAAATCGATTTCATGTTGATTATTTTAATGTTTTCACTTTATATTTTACAATCCAATTCTTACGCCAACCACAAAGCTTCTAAAGCTGTATGAATTAGGACCAGGATTACCCGTTGTTGCAGCAAACTGTTCCGTATACTGAATGGTTTCTGGATCATAATCAGATTGTGTGTGAAATAAGAAAGGATTCAATGAATTAATATAAACAGACATGGCATTAGCCTTCAGTTTCTTTAAAACCGATTGTGGCAAATGATAAGTAAGAGAAATGTTTCTTACCCTCGCAAAACTTCCACTACGGTAAGTCAAAGCTTCCCAATAGGTTGGTACGTCTGAAGTACGTGTAGGCTGTTGGTATTCGTTAGACGGATTTGTTGGCGTCCAATAATTCACAGAATTAGACTGATAACGACCCACCAATCCTGGTCTTGGTGCACGGTACATTCCACCGCCCCTGAAATAAATCATGAAATTCAAATCGAAATTTTTGTACGACAATGTATTGGTAATACTACCTGTCCAATCAGGATTATCCGTACCCAAAATCATTTTATCATTACCATCAATTAACGTGTCTCCATTGGCATCTCGTACATTGATTTTTCCTGCACGATAAGCAGTGTTTGCAGCATTGGTACCTTTAGTCCACAAATAATCTTTTAAATAGCCACCCTTTGCCGTATCAGAAAATTGATACATTCCTTGAGCTTGATAGCTATAATAAACCCTCAACGGTTGTCCGATAAATAACAAGTTTGCAAGGTTATTATTTCCAGTACCGTCAATATTCACAATTGATTCTTTGTTTCTACTGAATACAAAATCTGTTGTCCACCTGAATCCACTTTTTGAATTAATATTCACGGTATTCAAAGAAAATTCAAATCCCTTGTTTTTAATTTCTCCTAAGTTGATATACATAAATGTTACTCCATTAGTAGCAGGAATAGACACTCTTTGTAACTCATCTGTGGTACTACTTTGATAGAAATCAAGTGTTGCATTAATTCTACCCTTTAGCATACCAAACTCAAAACCAAGGTTTTGAGTAGTGGTTTTTTCCCAAGAAAGATTGGGTGTTTTAAATGTGGTAGGAGCAGAACCAATAGCTGCTGTTCCATTACCCCAGTTATATAAAGTAAAATCTAAAGGTCCATTGGTTTGATAGGGCGCAATAGAAGAGTTACCTACCCTACCAATTCCCACTCTAACTTTTGCACTACTAAAGATATTTTGCTCGCTAAAAAATTTCTCATTATCTACCCTCCATGCAAAAGCTGCGGATGGGAAAAACGCACCTTGATTACCTTCTGATAATACGGATGAGTTATCGTATCGATTACTAAATGTAAATAAGTACTTGTTTTTATACGCATATTCTAGTCGCCCCATAAATGAAACTAGTTGTTGTGCAGTATAAGATCCTGAACCTGTAACTGTAGCAAGGGTATTTCTATTTAATGAATACCATTTCTGCTCTTCAAAAATTAAGTTTTGAGCAGCCATAGACATTACATCAGTTTTATTCAAACTTTGCATTTCTTGCAACAATCCTACATTGAAATTATGATCACTTTTTACTTTGAAATTATAGGATAACAAATTGCTGAAGATCCAAGACTGACTGTTTGAAATGGTATGACTTGCATTGGCCAATGTTCCTTGTCTTACAGACGACAATGATCCGTTGAAAACACCATTTCTAGTATTCCTTGTATCAATTCCAAAACTAGACCTGAATTTTAACCCTTTCAATAGATTTACTTCCGCAAAAATATTTCCAATAATCCTGTCCACTTTCACTTCATTGAACACAGTATTAACGTCGTTTCCTGCATTAATGATTTGCTGATCGCCATTTGGATACAACAAAAAGTTTCCTAATGAATCATAAGGCTTTGTAAATGGCAACATTCCAGAAGCATTTGCATACATATTTGGTCCTACATTCTGCGTACTATTTGTATAAGATATATTAGTACCAAAAGTTAAATAATTGGTAGGCTTAAATTCATTTGAATTGCTTACAGAATATCGTTTATAGTCCTGTCCAAATTCAATCCCTTTCTGATTAAAATATCCCACACTTAAATTTGATTTAAGCTTATCACTTCCACCAGCTATAGATAGATTGTGATTCTGAGTGATTCCTTGTCTTACTGCATTCCCTTGCCAATCATACCCTCTTACTTTTGTAGGATCATACTCACTTACACTATCCAAAACAGCAAATTTTAAATTTGCCAATAATGCCTTTTCTTCAGCAGTTGTTGCCCTTTTTTTGGCTATATAAGTATTGGTTAATCGATCAAAAGTGGTAAACTGATAAGCGTCTTTAATAAATTCCCACATGGCATTACCAGTGGTTCCTCCAAACAATTTCACGTCGGCTTGCGCGTCAGGGAAATATAAATTTGGACTAGAAGTTGCCTGCGCGTAGTTATATACTTTATCGGCCGAAAAAGCTTGACGCCAACTATCTGCCAATTGTGGCGCATTAAATACCGGTATATTTTTAAGAATGTTTTCAAATGAAACACTACCACTATAGTCAACCGAGAATTTACCTGCTTTTCCTTTTTTAGTAGTGATTTGAATCACCCCATTTGCACCCCTTACTCCATAAATGGCTGTTGCAGATGCGTCTTTTAATACGTCAACTGTTTCAATATCCATCGGATTGATGTCGTCGATCGTATAGCTAACAGGCATACCATCCACTACATACAAAGGATCATTAGTAGCATTAAATGATCGATTACCACGAACCCTAATTTTTGAACCTGTTCCAGGCTTGAAAGATGTGGGAGTTGATTCAACTCCGGCAATCCTGCCCTGTAATGCTTGAGATAAATTGGTTGTGGGAATTGCCTGAAGTACTTTACTGTTGATAGAAGCAACAGCACCTGTAACATCCGACTTTTTCCTGGTACCATAACCAACAACAACAACTTCATCAAGTCCCTTGTCATCAACTTTCATGACTACACTAATAACAGTTAAGCCATTTAACGGAACTACTTGTTCCAAATGGCCTACATAACTGACAACTACTGTAGTTGATGCTGAAGGAACAGAAATGGCAAAAGAACCATCTTCTGTGCTGATTGCTTTTATTTTACCATCACTGGTTTGAACAACTGCACCAACAAGCGGCTTTTGTGTTTCGTTTAAAACTTTCCCTGTAATTTTTTTAACGGGAGTTTGGGCTATGAGCTGGAAACTTCCAAGTAGCATCAATAGCACATAGGATAGACTGCAAATTGCAGCACATTTTTTTTTCATATAGCAAGTGTTTTGAGGTTTGGGCTCAACGGAAGTAAAATAGAATGAAGCCAAAGGGAGCTCATCCTGTACTGTCCTGTTGAGCTGATTTTGGCCGAAACAAGCCAAAATGCTTAAAATTTCATTAAATAAACAAGCCATTCTTAAACTAACTGTTTAAGAATCTATCAGAATATTAAATAGTTTCTAAATTTTCGGGTGCAATCGATTGCGTAATAAAATATTTTGTATTAATCCCATTCTGCCCTTGCACTGGGCTGTAAATTCAATGAGGCAAACTGATTTTCTTTGAATTTATAATAAGCAGTGATGGCAATCATACCCGCATTATCTGTACAATATTCAAAATCAGGAATGAATATTTTCCATCCATGTTTATCTCCCATAGCAGTTAATCCACTTCTTAGTCCTGAATTGGCACTCACTCCACCTGCTAAACAAACTTGTTTCACACCCGTTTTTGCCACGGCCTTTTTTAATTTTTTCAGAAGGATTTGTACAATCGTGTGCTGCACTGATGCACACAAATCATTCCTATTTTCTTCAATAAATGCGGGTGTTTGTTTTTGCAAAAAATATAAAATAGACGTTTTTAATCCACTAAATGAAAAATCCAATTCCGGAATCTGAGGTTCTGCAAAGGTAAATTTCAAGGGATCCCCTTTTGCTGCATACTGGTCTATCAATGGACCTCCCGGATAAGGCAACCCAAGTAATTTAGCCGTCTTATCAAATGCTTCTCCTGCAGCATCGTCAATGGTTTCACCCAATATTTCAATATCCAGTGGCGCTTTGGCCAACACAATTTGTGTATGCCCCCCACTCACGGTTAAACAAAGGAAAGGGAATACTGGTTTTTCTCTAGCAATCAGATTTGCCAACACGTGTGCATGCATATGATGCACTGCTATTAAAGGAATATTTCTTGCTAACGAAACTGATTTTGCAAACTGCAATCCCACTAATAAACTTCCAATCAATCCAGGCGCTTGTGTACAAGCAATGGCTGAAATTTCTCGCCATCGCTCTTCCATAGTCATTCCAGGAAAAGCTTCCTCTAATGAACGTGCTACTACAGGTACAATATTTTGCATGTGTGCCCTGCTAGCTAGTTCTGGAACAACCCCACCATATTTTTCATGTACCGATTGTGTGGCAATTTGATTACTCAAAATGATGCCGTCTCTACAAATAGATGCAGCGGTTTCATCGCAAGAAGATTCTATGGCTAAAATGGTTACTGACTCTTTCAATTTACTTGGTTCTAATAGCTACTACTGGGTCCATTTTTGCGGCAATAAATGCAGGAATGATTCCTGATACAATGCCTAAAATAATACAAATGCTTAAAGCCAATGCCACAATATTGGGCGCAATAAAAATAGGGAATGGCAAGATGGTGGTTAGTAATAACGACAATAACCAAACAAAAAACAATCCTATCAAACCTCCTATAATACACAAGAACGCACTCTCAATTAAGAACTCTACTAAGATGGTACTTCTGCGTGCACCAATGGCTTTTTTTAATCCTATTTGACTGGTCCTTTCACGCACCGTAACAAACATAATATTGGCCACACCAAATGCACCAACAATCAAGCTCAATCCAGCAATAGCCCATCCTCCAGCACTTACTTGGCCGAAGAATCCTTTGATCTGTTCACTAAATACAGCGATGTCATTACAAGTAAAATTGTCTTCTTCGGTTGGACTCAATTTGCGAATTTGTCGCATGATGCCCACCAACTCATCCTGCAACGCAGCAGACTTTACGGTTGACTTTCCTTGAACCAATATTTTTGGTTGAATGAGGTCGGGATTATATACACTAGCAATATATCGATAAGAAACCAACAAACATTTATCATAGTCAAATCCACCGCCCATACTTTGCCCCTGCTTCTTGATGATCCCTACTACATTCAATCTTTTACCATTATAAGTGATTTCATTTCCAATGGCTGTCTCTTGCTTTCCAAATAATTCCACAGCAATTTCATCGCCTATAATTACATAAGGTGTGCCACTGTTAAATTCAGATTCATTGATGTATCTACCATATGAAAGGTCAATCGTTTGAATTTTATTGAAGTCTTCCGTTACCCCATAAATTTTTATCCCATTTAAAATGTTATCCTTATAACTGACATTCACATTATTTTCCAAAAACATACAAGCATAAGAATAGAGCTGACTCTTTTCTTTAATAATTTTCATTTCCTCAATCTTTGGAACCGGACGCTTCACATATTTCCACCAAGGATAATCTGGTCCACCTCCATAACTCCACTTATCAATATAGATTGTATTACTACCGAGCGATTTGATATCGTTCTGTACTTTCTGTTCCAGACTATCCACCGTAGCCAGTACACCGATGATGCAAAAGATGCCTATAGTGATTCCAAATAAAGACAAAAAAGTACGGAGTTTATTTACCCTCAACTCTTGAATGGCCATTTTGAAGCTATTCCAAAGAATGCTTAATAGTTTTAACATATCCCAAATGTAAGTAGGGAAAGCCTTGTGCCTTAGATTTAAGTTGATTATTTTGTTCTAATGGCTACAACAGGGTCCATTTTAGCTGCTATAGAGGCCGGTATGATGCCTGAAATAATCCCCAAAATGATACAGATACTTAGTGCTAGACTAATAATATTAGGTGCAATAAAAATCGGGAAAGGCAATACAGCGGATAGTCCTAGCGCTAATAGCCAGACCAATAACAATCCAACTAATCCTCCAATAATACACAAGAACGCACTCTCAATTAAGAATTCTGTAAGTATCGTACTCCTTTTTGCTCCTAATGCTTTTTTCAATCCAATTTGACTGGTCCTTTCCCTTACCGTCACAAACATAATATTCGCAACTCCAAATGCGCCCACAATTAAACTCAATCCCGCAATAGCCCATCCTCCCGCACTAACCTGTCCAAAAAAACCTTTCACTTGTTCACTAAACATGGCTACGTCGTTACAGGTAAAATCGTCTTCCTCCGTTGGACTCAATCTCCTAACTTGTCGCATTACCCCCGTTAACTCATCCGCTAAAGCTTTGGAAGAAACATTGGGTTTTCCTTGAACTAAAATATTAGGACTACTAAAATCTGGATTATACACCGAAGCAAAATACTGATAGGTTACCATCAAACACTGATCGTAATTAAAACCTCCAACCAAACTCTGTCCTTGTTTTTTAATCACGCCAACAATAATTAACCTTCTTCCTTTGTAAGAAATTTCTTTTCCTAGTGCCGCTTCTTGGTTTCCAAAAAGTTCATCGGCCACAATATATCCTATTACGCAGGTTGGAGTACCCCTTTGGAAGTCAGATTCATTAAGGTAACGGCCGTGTGCAATTTCAATGGTTTGAATACTATTAAAATCTTCCGAAATGCCATAAAGCGATACATTATTCAACACATTATCCATGTAGCTAGCATTCACATTTGCGTCCATGAAAAAAGCGGCATAGGCTGCCAACTGACTTTTTTCTTTCACCATTTTCATCTCATCATATTTTGGAACCGGGCGCTTCATGTATTTCCACCAGGGATTATCTGGACCACCGCCATAATTCCACTTGTCAATATAGATGGTGTTATTTCCTAAAGATTTAATGTCGGTTTGAACTTTCCTTTCTAAACTATCCACAGTGGCCAATACCCCTATAATACAGAAAATACCAATAGTAATCCCAAATAATGAGAGGAAGGTTCTTAGCTTATTAACGCGCAGTTCTTGAACTGCCATCTTAAAGCTATTCCATAAAATGCTCAATAGTTTTAACATGATTCAAAAGTAGATAGTGAAGTCAGTTCTAAGGATGCTTTTTTATGTGAGCGGTCAAATGGCTGTGTAGTAATCCTTTTTTATGGGGAGAGTTTGAACAATATCACGCAAACGTTGTACTAATTAATGATCAAAAACATTAAGTTTTCACAAAAGGCATTGAATGATGCCTTATTTTTGCGGAGATTTTTCAAAATTAAATTTGCTATATGACCTGGAAACAAGTCTTCACCTCTTCCGTAGGAAAAAAGCTGGTTATGGCTTTTACGGGTATTTTTCTGATTTTATTTTTAATTATTCATGCTAGTTTGAACGCCTGTATCTGGGCTAACGACGGCGGTGTTATGTTTAATCAAGGTGCTCACTTTATGGGCTCGAACGTTGTTCCGAGAATTTTAGAAATAGGCTTATTTGCTGGATTAATCTTACACATTGTACAAGGTTTGATGTTGGAACTTTCTAACAGAAGCAAACGAGGTGTTGGTTATGCAGTTAGTTACGATAAAGGGAGTAAATGGTATAGCAGAAGCATGGGTGTTTTAGGCACACTTGTATTGTTGTTCTTAGTGTTGCATATGTCGGATTTTTGGTTCCCTAATCGTGCACACCAAAATTTTGTATTGGGCGAAGAAATTGATCTGTACGCTAAAATGAAAGAAACTTTCAGTGTGCTTTGGGTAGTGATTGTTTATGTGGTAGGTTGCCTCTCATTAGGCTATCACCTAGCACACGGTTTCCAAAGCTCTTTCCGTACTATTGGTGTACACAATAAAAAATACAACTTGATGCTGGTTAGCTTGGGATATTGTTTTTCTATCGTGATCACATTGGTTTTTGCCTTGATGCCACTCAGTTTTTATTTTGGATGGATCAATTAATTATTAGTTCTACAAACAGAATATTCTAATCATAGTAAACATTTCGATGTATGTTAGATGCCAAAATCCCTTCGGGGCCTTTAGACGATAAATGGACGGATTATAAGGGCCATTGCAAACTGGTTAATCCAGCCAATAAACGCAAATTAGAAGTTATCGTTGTAGGTACTGGTCTAGCCGGTGCTTCCGCTGCAGCAGCTTTAGGTGAACTGGGTTATAAGGTAAAGGCCTTTTGCTACCAAGACTCTCCACGTCGCGCTCACAGCATTGCTGCCCAAGGTGGTATCAACGCCGCTAAGAACTATCAAAACGATGGTGATAGCGTGTTCCGTTTGTTTTATGATACTATTAAGGGGGGCGACTACCGCGCTCGTGAAGCCAATGTGCATCGCCTATCAGAAGTGAGTGGTAATATCATTGACCAATGCGTGGCACAAGGCGTTCCTTTTGCGCGCGAATATGGTGGATTGTTGAGCAACCGTTCTTTTGGTGGAACACAAGTACAAAGAACTTTTTATGCGGCCGGACAAACTGGTCAGCAATTATTAATAGGTGCCTACCAAGCTTTAGAAAGACAGGTAGCACTAGGCAATGTGAAAATGTATGCCCGTCATGAAATGCTAGAGATCGTTAAGATTGATGGTAAGGCCCAAGGTATCATTGCTCGAAACCTGATCAGTGGCGAATTGGAAAAACATTTTGGTCACGCTGTTTTATTATGTACTGGTGGATATGGTAATGTCTTTTATCTTTCAACCAACGCCATGGGTTGTAACACTACCGCTATCTGGAAAGCACATCGTCAAGGTGCCGCATTTGCCAATCCTTGCTTCACACAAATTCACCCTACTTGTATTCCTGTTAGTGGCGATCATCAGAGTAAGTTAACCCTGATGTCTGAATCATTGAGAAATGACGGTCGCATTTGGGTGCCCAAAAAGAAAAACGACGAACGCAAAGCCATCGATATTCCTGAAGAAGAAAGAGACTATTATCTAGAGCGCAGGTATCCAGCATTTGGTAACCTAGTTCCACGTGATGTGGCATCAAGGGCAGCTAAAGAGCGTTGCGATGAAGGTTATGGTGTGGGTACTAGCAAACAAGCAGTGTACCTCGACTTTGCCGATGCGATAGTAAGATATGGTAAGATTGAAGCTGGTAAAGAAGGCAACGACCATATGAGTATGGAAGACATCATTGTGTTGGGTAAAGAAGTGGTGAAAGAAAAGTACGGCAACTTGTTTGATATGTACGACAAAATCACTGGCGAAAACCCTTATGAATTTCCAATGAGGATCTATCCAGCGGTTCACTATACTATGGGTGGACTATGGGTGGATTACGAATTAAAAACTACTATCCCTGGATTATATGCATTGGGCGAATGTAACTTTAGCGATCATGGTGCAAACCGCTTAGGTGCGTCTGCACTGATGCAAGGTTTGGCCGATGGCTATTTTGTAATCCCTTATACTTTGGGTAATAATTTGGCTGATGATATTTATAATAAGGCTGTTGAAACTAGTCACCCCGCTTTTGCAGCTGCAGAAAAAGAAGTATCAGACCGCATCAGCAAACTGATGAATATCAAAGGCAAGCAAACAGTGGAAAGTTTCCACAAACGCCTAGGAAAAATTATCTGGAACAAATGTGGGATGGCTAGAAACAAAGAAGGTTTGGAAGAAGCTATTCGCGAAGTACAGGCATTGAAAAAAGAATTCTGGAGCGACGTTCGCATTCCAGGAGACATCAATGAAATGAATCCAGAATTGGACAAAGCTAATCGTGTGGCCGACTTCATTGAGCTAGGCGAGTTAATGTGTGTAGATGCATTAAATAGAAATGAAAGTTGTGGTGGCCACTTCAGAGAAGAGTACCAAACAGAAGAAGGTGAAGCACTACGCGACGATGCTAATTATATGTATGTAGCAGCATGGGAGTTCAAAGGAGAACACGAATGGGCACTACACAAAGAGCCGTTGGTTTATGATGTGGTAAAACCTTCACAACGATCTTACAAATAATTTAGACTTTGGAATTTTGAATGTTGACTTTTTAATTTTGACTTTTAATTTAAAATCGCATGGAACATAACAATTTGAATTTGACTGTTAAAGTATGGCGACAAAAAAACAGCAAAGAAAAAGGTGGGTTTAAAAGCTATCCAGTAAAAGACATTTCTACAGAGATGAGCTTTTTGGAAATGATTGATGTGTTGAATGAGCAATTGATTCGAGATGGTCAGGACGAACCTATTGCATTTGACCATGATTGTAGAGAAGGCATCTGCGGACAATGTTCTATGTATATCAACGGCAAACCACACGGCGAATGGAAAGCCAATACCACTTGTCAATTGCATATGCGCGCATTTAAAGACGGCGAAACCATTACGGTAGAACCATGGAGAGCTGGTGCATTTCCGGTGATCAAAGATTTGATTGTAGACCGTTCTTCTTTTGACAGAATCATACAAGCGGGTGGATATATCAGTGTCAATACAGGTAATGCTGTAGACGGAAACTCATTGCCTATCAACAAAGACAAAGCCGATGCATCCTTTGCAGCAGCTATGTGTATTGGCTGTGGCGCTTGTGTAGCGGCTTGTAAGAATAGTTCTGCTATGTTATTCCTAAGCGCAAAAGTTGCACACCTTGCACTATTGCCACAAGGAGAACCAGAACGCAAATCACGTGTATTGAATATGGTGGCTCAGATGGATAAAGAAGGATTCGGTGCATGTACCAATACAGGCGCTTGTGAAGCATCATGCCCCAAAGAAATCTCCATCAGTAATATCGCTAGATTGAATCAAGAATATTTAGTAGCTAGCCTGACTTCAGAAAGCTAATTAAGAAAGTAACCCCTCTTTGCTCCGCAAGGAGGGGTTCCCCTATGAACCACTATTTCCAATTCAAACAATTCACCATCCAACAAGAACACTGTGCCATGAAAGTGTGTACAGATGCTTGCCTATTTGGCACTTGGCTGGTGGAACTTTTGCAAAAAGAACAAAGGAAAATAAACAATAATCATTTTCTGCTTCAAGCAAGCATTCCTTTATCTACAACATTATCTGATTGTTTATATGATCCTTTATCTGCCCTTGACATTGGCACAGGAACCGGCCTTCTTAGCTTAATGCTTGCGCAAGAAAGCAATGCAGCAATTGATGCAATAGAAATAGAATCAGCCGCAGCAAAACAAGCATCCGAAAATATTGCAGCTTCTCCCTTCCAACAACAAATTCAAATTATTGAAGCAGATATCAAACTGTGGGAACCACATAAAAGTTATGATGTCATTTTCTCCAATCCACCATTTTTTGAAAACGACTTAACATCGCCAGATAGCAAAAGAAACCTGGCCTTACATAGCAGTGAACTGCGCTTAGAAGAATTATTTGCCATCATGAAAAGGCAAATAAAAGAAACAGGTATTATCGCCATTATCCTCCCCTTTCACAGAAAAGAAGCAGCACTTGCTTTCGCAAAACAACAGCAGTTATTTTTATACTCAGAAGCCAATATTCAACAAACCCAAAAGCACCCATCCTTCCGAACTTTTTTAGCCTTCTCGCCAATAGAAAAAACCCCGTTTGCTGAAGAGATCATCATTCAACAAAACGGGGTCTATTCCGATCGATTTAAAAGCTTATTACAGAAATATTATTTGGCTTTTTAAACCCAATCTCACAAAATCATCAAAGCGTTTTCAATTCATTTTAAATGATTAGAAACCCAGTCCCCAGTCCCTTCCTTTCATCACTGCTGGCACGCCATCCGCAATCCATTTAGAAGGTTTATCGCCCTTCAATAAATAGTCGAAGAATTGTTGCTCCCTGATTTGGATGTCTTTACGGTTCTTTCGCTCTATCAAATTATGGGCTTCATTGTTATAATTTAACATCCATACTTGTTTACCCAATCTACGCATGCCTGTAAACATTTCTATTCCTTGATACCAAGGCACTGCATCGTCTGCATCGTTAGCCATGATCACCAATGGTGTCTTCACTTTTGGCAATGAGAACAAAGCGGAATTTTCTAAATACAAATTGGGTTTCTCCCATAAAGTTGCACCAATTCTACTCTGCGTTTTCTCGTATTGAAATTGCCTATTCATACCAGAACCCCAACGAATGCCACCATAAGCAGAAGTCATATTTGCAACAGGTGCACCGGCCCAAGCAGCTGCATATAAATTGGTCTTGGTAATCAAGTAAACAATTTGAAATCCACCCCAGCTCTGTCCCTGTAACCCAATCTTGGTACTGTCTACATAACCTTGTTTCACTACAGCTCTTGTGCCACTCAAGATATAATCATAAGCACCCTGACCAGGATAACCTGTCTTATACCAGATATCTGGCACAAATACAATGTATCCCCTACTCACAAAGAAAGGAATGTTCAAACTAGAAGCCGAGGGCGAAGGTGCTCTATATCCATATAATCCATCGCTACTTCTTTCATAGAAATAAACAATCATCGGATACTTTTTCTTGGCGTCAAAATTTTCAGGCTTATACACAATGCCTTCTGTCTCTTTTCCGGTATAGGCTTTCCACTTAAATAATTCTGCTGTGCCCCAATTATACTCTTTTTGATGTGCATTGACTTGAGATAGCGCTTTTCCAGGTAGGTTACTTGCGTCGCTAAATGTTTCAGCTGTTGCTGGTACTACCCTAATATCACTTGCTTGTGCATAGGTTTCTACACCAAAAGACATAACAGACGCATTCTTGGCTTTTAACGGCGAAGACAATCTTGCAGGATAGGTTGCCGAAGGAACCAAGATTGTTCCTAAGGTATACCATTGCAATCCAGACCCTTTGCTTGTTTCATTGAATGCAGAAAAAAGTAATTGTTGATCAGGCTTGATGAATTTTTCTTCTCTATCCAAAATAATATTGCGGTAAGTAATTTTGTTTTTCCTTCCCAAACCAGCAGTAATACAAAGCGATGGTTTTATGCCAGTTGGATCCACCTGCCAGATATCAAATTGATCATAGATAAACACTGCTGCATCATTTTCTAACCATCCCATCACACCATAACCACTGGGATCGTCTGGTACGTCGTTGTCCACATCGTACAAAGGATACTTGATATCTTTTGCAATGACAATACTGGCTTTTTTATCCGCGTCATAAGCAGAAAATTGCTTTTTTGCTCTATCATAATAAACCAAGTATTTACCCGTATAAGATGGGTACACATTGCCTTTGAAATCTTTTTGAATCATAGAAGTGTTTCCATTAATAGGGTCAACCGCTAATAAATCATTCAAGATATATCCTTGCCATTGCATGGCTACTCTTTTACCACCATCTGCAATTGCATAGGCCGTGTTTCCATCACCTTCTTTTGTTAAAATCAAATTGCGATAGCTTGGATTGGCCAAAGAGACCAGTTGCTTATTTTCAAAATCGTACCGAGCAATATAATTTTTCCTCAGCTCCACCTCTAGATTACGCAATTGCATGGGCTGTAAATAGTCGTCGTTATAATGCCATACGTCAACTGCTACCCTTTCAAAGTCGGGCAGCGTTGTGTCCTTAACAGGAAGTATGGGAGCGGTTCCTAAAAACAACTGTTTTCCTGATTTAGAAAAATTAATGATTGCATTTTCACTTATCCCCTGTTTGGCTGGCATGCCCTTGATGCTATTGTCTGCTATCATATTGGCACTATCCATGCCATCTTTATAATAGTAAAGTTTATAGAATTTTTGTAACGACTTTACCACACTATCTCTCTCCGCCACAAAACCCAACTGCTTTCCTTCTTCATCCATCCTAAAACCCTTGGCGTCATGGAAAGACTGGAAAATTGTTTTCTTTTTCAAATCGCCCAATTCAATTTTATGTACCGCAGCTTTCACGGTTGAGTCACCCGTTTTTTTAGTGGTCTCTATCAGCAAAGTAGTACCATTTATATTGAAAAAATATTCTGACACCAACTTGTAGACTTCCTGATTTCCCGTTTCCATATTAATCAACAAAAGATCCGTCCCTTCTTCAAAAGGGTCTTCCGGAGTTTTTGCAACAGCCATTGCCGGCCTGACTACTTGTTTTGGTTGCAATACAGACATGCCCAACATTTTTGCTTCCATTCCTTTTAAACGGAGGCTATCTGCAATACGCATGATACTATCAGCTGTAGCAAATAACTTTTTTAAACGTGCGGCTGAATCCAATTCTTGCCTGGGTCTTACGCCTGTTTCTGGTAATGCCTTTTCCATCAAGCAAGCCAACCAAACACCGGTATTATCGGGCATCTTATAAGATTTCAGCCTTGGAATTTTTACTATTTTCATGGAACTCAACACCACATAACAGATCGAATCTTTAGGGGTGTCTTCAGGCTTCTTCTTTTTAATCCTAGCCTCTTTAGTATCTTTAAAGCTTGGTTTGATGCGCAAAACCAAGTACTTACTATCGTCTGTAAACTTAGCCGTATAGCCCCTTGGTATAGACAGTTTTTGATCGCCTTGAACCGACTGAAGATACAATACCGCATCTCCTTCCTGTGGCGTTACAGAGAAAGCAACGAACTTTCCATCATCGCTTAAAAGTCTTTCACTGATATTTTGCCAATTGTCATATACCGTATGATCCAATGGCTTTTTTTGGGCTTGTAACTGATTGACTAGAATCAATACACAAATTGCAGAAAACAGTTGTTTCATTTGCTTTAGTTTTAACGAGTAACATTTTAAGAGTGCTAAATATAAGAAACCCATTCATTCTATAAATCACTATTTGATGAATGAATGCATCAATTCCATTGAATTTATTGAAATATGGAATAATCTTGCAAACTTGCCTTTTGATTACTAACTTAATGCCAAAGCCAACCCATGAAAAAACTAAGTTTCTATTTATTAATGTTTACTGTTTTAATGATTTCCATCAATACCAAAGCTCAAACCCATCAGTTGACAAAAATTTGGGAAACCGATACAGTACTCAGAACTCCAGAATCCGTTTTGTATGAAGCCAAAGAAAAAATTTTGTATGTATCCAATATTGATGGCGTACCTACCGAAAAAGATGGCAAAGGTTTTATCAGTAAACTTGATTTAAAAGGCAAACCCATTCAACTAGAATGGGTAAAAGGGCTGAATGCTCCTAAAGGCATGGGCATCTATAAAAACAAACTCTATGTAGCCGACCTCACAGAAGTAGTGGTTATTGATCTTAAAACGGCAGCCATCCTCGAAAAAATACCAGTGGAAGGAGCCATTTTCTTAAATGATATTACTATTGATAGCAAAGGAGTCGTTTATGTGAGTGATAGTAGAGCCGGCAATGTACACCAAATAGAAAATTCAAAGGTCAATAGTGTTTTGAGAAATATTAAGTCACCCAACGGTTTATTGGTAGATGGCAAACAATTATTGGTTCTGAACAATGGTGCGCTATCGTCGCTTTTGCCTAACGACCAATTGGCCTTATTAGTAGATGGAATGGACCCAAGTACAGATGGGATTGAAAAAGTGAAAGAAAATGAATTCATCGTCAGCAGTTGGGCTGGAGCCATTTATTATCTGAATACCAATGGAAGCAAGCAAGTATTATTAGACGGTAGGGCTGATAAAAAAAACACAGCGGATATAGGCTACGATGCCAAAAACAGGATCCTCTATGTGCCTACATTTTACGGCAATAAAGTGGTAGCTTACCGATTGGACTAGTTGACCTGTTAAACTGATTGCCCACATGAAACTTGCTTTGCTCTCTTCAATTGTTCTTTTCCTCTATCCTTTCGCAAGTTTTGCACAAAACCCACACCGAGAGCAGCTAGTGACTCAGGCAAAAGCAATTGCAAAAGCAACCGCTAAGAAAGACTATGCCTATTTGGCCAATAGCAGTTATCCGAAAATACTGGAGCAGAAAGGTGGCACTGAAAAAATGATCTCGGAATTAAAAGAGAAAACAAAACAACTCAGTAAAATGGGTATTGATTTCATAGATATGAAAATTGGGGAACCCGATCCTTTATTTAAAGCAGGATCAGAATTACATTGTTTGGTTCCGGAAACTTTACGCTTTCAAACTCCGGCCGGAGAGCTTAAACAAAATTCTTGGCTCCTTGCTATTTCAAACAACGAAGGATTGACTTGGTATTTTATTGACGTGTCATTATTAAATGAAAAAAGGGTCAAAGAATTATTTCCAGACTTTAATCCATTGCTAAAAATTCCTGTTGCTAAACAACCAGAACTTTCTCCTGTTGATTAATTTGATAATAAATTTCATTAAGTTACTTTAAAACCGTTGATTTTTCATCTTGGTTTTTTACAGATGCTTTAAGCGCATTACTCTAAACATTTGCAAGACAACTGAAAGGGCTATTAATGCAAAGCCCCAATAAAAACTAAATTGCAACTCTTTCTGTTCTTGAAATAAGACAAAGGCCAATAAGATACCATAAACTGGCTCTAAATTCAAAGTAAGATTTAAGGTAAACGCAGATACTTTCTTTAATGCTTGAAGCATTAAATCCATACCCCATAACGTACAAAACCAACTCAACATCAATAACCAACCCCATTCTCGCAGATTGGGGAATAGGTGGTTGGTATAAAACTTATTCAAATAAAAAGGCATTAAAATGGTCAACATCAAAAAGCCCCCTACCAACTCATACAACATCATCGTTTTTGGCGCTACTGTAGCAATATTTTTCTTATTCAGTACAGTGAACAATGCCGCAAAAATGGCCGATGCAATACCTATTGAAATGCCCAATCGATAACGGGCATCAAAATGAAAAATTAAATAGATGCCGAGTAGACTTAAAGCACCAAGTCCAAATTCAATAAAACTGAATTTCTTAGTAGTCATCATGGGTTCCAACATTGCAGTAAATAATCCAGTCGATGCAAAGCATACCAACCCAATACTTACATTGGCATATTTGATACTGCCATAAAAACAAACCCAATGAATGGCTATCAGTGATCCAATAAAAAAAAGTTTTACCGCCTTTTTAAAAGAAACTAGTTCTAGTTGTTTGTTCCAAAGCAATAATAAAAATAGGCTAACCACGGTTATCCCTATTCTATACCAAACCAATAATGCCTCGTTGAGCGTAATTAATATTCCCAGCACACCAGTAAAGCCAGCTAGAAATACAGAAATGTGTAATTTAACCAAAGCTTGCTTCATGCGAAATTGTAATATTGTAACAATATAGCTACTAACTTTTAAACTCTTTGCATGGACCCCATCATTCAACTGAAAAATGTTTTTAAAAACTATGGCGACAAACAAGTACTCAAAGGCATACAATTAGACATATATCCTGGGCAGGTAATTGGATATATTGGTCCGAATGGTGCTGGTAAAAGCACTACGGTTAAAATATTGTGCGGACTCATCTCCGACTACGAAGGAACGGTTATTGTTGCTGGAACTGATTTAAAAACAGACCCTCTTTCAGTGAAAAGAAAAATTGGTTATGTACCTGAATTAGCTGAATTATACGACGTACTAACACCCATAGAATTCTTGGGCTTTATGGCAGAGTTATACGAAATGCCCAAAGAAGTGGCCGCTGAACGAATGCAAAAAATGTTGGCCGCATTTTCATTAGAAGCCAATATGCACCAACGCATGGATACTTTTAGCAAGGGGATGCGCCAAAAAGTGTTGATCATTTCTGGCTTATTACACAATCCAGATATTATTATTTTAGATGAGCCTTTAAGTGGACTAGACGCGAATAGTGTAATCATAGTCAAGGAATTGATTAGCAAATTAGCCAAGGACGGGAAAACTATTTTTTATTGTAGCCATATGATGGACGTGGTAGAAAAAGTGAGTGACCGAATTGTACTCATCAATGAAGGGACAGTAATTGCAGATGGTAGTTTTGAAGAACTGCAATTGCAACAGGGCAATCAAAGTCTTGAAAAAATATTCGCACACATGACCGCTAAAGGTTCACTCAACGATGCCGCTGACCAACTGATGCGTGCATTTGAAAACTAATACTATGAACATTGTAAACCGCGTTTTCCTTAAAATAGTGTTGGCGCCTGCTGGTATTTATCAAAGCATGGGTATCAACACCCATCAACTAAAAGCCATCTTGTTTACCAAATTATTGATGGACGATAGAAGGCCCAATACCATACAACAAACACAGGCAAAAAAACAGAAAAAACCCATCAGTGCTGCAACTTTGGGTACGATGCTGATGACGGGTTTAATGGGCTTGTTTTTCATCATCAGCTTTTTTATTGGTAAGGACCTAGTTACTCAAACAACTATTTATTTTTCCTTTTTCATATTTGTATTGTCCTCTACTTTAATTTCAGATTTCACGTCGGTCTTGATCGATATCAGAGACAATATGATCATCCTACCCAAACCTATCTCCGATAAAACTTTCTTACTGGGCCGATTGCTCCATATCATCATCCATATATCAAAATTGGTGATCCCGATGACCATTCCTGCCATCATATTTATTGGAATGAGTCTGTCGCCTTTTCAAATTATCCCATTCCTTTTACTGATTGTTTTAGCAACACTATTGACCATTTTCCTGATCAATGCTTTATATGTATTCATCCTTAAAGTCACAACGCCAGAAAAGTTCAAAGCCATCATCAGTTATTTTCAAATATTTTTTGCCATTGCATTTTATGCAAGCTACCAATTGGTACCAAGGTTGATCAATAAAGCAGCTTTAGAAAATTTTACTATTGGCAATAGTGGATGGGCTTGGCTTTCGCCCCCTTTTTGGTTTGCAGGCAGCTTTGAATTCCTGTCGCATTTTGCTTTTACTTGGCCACTAATGATTTGCTTTTTTTTGAGCATTACTGTTCCTATCGCAAGCATCTGGTTAGTGATCAAATATTTCGCACCAAATTTTAATCAGAAACTTTCCATGATCAGTGGCAGTGAAACGGAAACACTCATTGCTGTAAAAGATGGAATAAATCAAAATACCGCTAATACCACTTCTAATTACCTCGTATTTTTATCGGCCTGGCTCAGTAAACCCGGACCAGAAAGAATGGCCTTTTTACATACTTGGAAAATGACTTCCCGAAGTAGGGATTTTAAAATGAAAGTCTATCCTTCCCTTGGTTACTTAGTTGTTTACCTAGTTATGATGTTTCTCAATACCAAAAAATTCAATTTCGCTTCTATCCAAAACCAAACAACGAGTGGAAAAATCATTTATATCACCCTGATTTATTTTTGTTCTTTTATTTTAATCTTGGCTATTTCACAAATCATGTATTCCGATAAATTTAAAGCAGCATGGATTTATTTTATTACCCCTATTGCAAAGCCGGGTCTACTCATTAGTGGTGCAGTTAAATCAATGGTTGCTAAATTCTATTTACCCATGGTAACCATACTTTCTATTGTGGCTATTGCTGTGATGGGTCCAACGATTATACCCAATCTAATCTTGGGATTGTGTAACCAATTATTAATTGTGAATGTGATTGCTTATATAACCGTGAGAAACCTACCGTTTGCACAAATGCAAAATCAGGGCAAAGCCGGTTTTATCAGGGGGCTATTCACTTTTCTTATCCCATTTACGGTTGCTGGATTGCACTATTTCATTTATTCGTTTATGCCCGTTGTAATAATACTTAGTGTGTTGTCGGGAATTGCTTGTTGGTTGGTGATGGATGCAATTAAGCACAAACAATGGTCCATGATTAAAACCATTTACGAAGGATAATTAGTTACTATTAGAAAGGCGTTTGTGGTAGTCTTTAAACAGGCTATGCCATTGTATTTTCAATACACCTATCACACCTTCTTTAATGATGCCTTTATTCATTTTGCTGAATCCGGTTTTTCTATCAATGAATGTGATGGGTATTTCTTTGATGTTGAATCCGAGTTTCCATGCTGCAAATTTCATTTCAATCTGGAAGGCATATCCTACAAAACTGATTTCGTCGAGGTTGATGGCGTCTAAAACTTCCCGCTTATAGCACACAAAACCTGCGGTAGGATCGTTCACGGGCATCCAAGTAATTATTTTAGTATAAAGTGCTCCACCCTTGCTATATATTTTTCTATCCAAGGGCCAGTTATCTGTTTTTCCTCCGGGTACATATCTACTGCCAATGGCAAGGTCGGCACCACCCATTTTACAGGCATCATATAGTCGCTCTAAATCTTTTGGATTGTGTGAGAAGTCGGCATCCATTTCAAAAATAAATGCATATCCTTTTTCCAAACACCATTTAAAACCATGAATATAAGCAGTACCCAATCCGAGTTTTTCCGTCCTTTCTTCTATAAATAAATGATCTGGAAACTGAAAAATTAAGTCTTTAACAACACCTGCAGTTCCGTCAGGAGAGCCATCGTCTACTACCAATACATGATAATCCTGGTTTAATGAAAACACAGCTTGAATGATTAGGGCGATATTCTCCTTTTCATTAAAAGTAGGTATGATAACAATTTTTTCCAATTCGAAAGCTCAGTTGGCCGCTAAATTACAAATCTGCGGTAATAGATGGTATTAATAATTCACTAAAAGCTGTAATATGTTTGAAATAGACTGAATTACCCTTTTTTTAACAAGGTTTTATTCAAAATCTCAGTTAGTTTCTGCTTGGTATTCATGGAAAAATCTCCCTTCATCATCCAATCGTAATACTGGGGTTCTTCTTTTAGTACTTGTGTAACTGGTTTGCCTTTGTGTTTTCCAAAATTGAAAATCTCAATGCCTTTGTCTTTTACAAAACGGCGAGCGAAATCTACGATATCGTCTTCACCTGTGAACTTCATGATGTGATCCACCGTATCCCCAATTTGCGGATACCGCTCTAATTGTGCCTCTAATACTTCCCAGGTAGCCGTAGCATCTGCTTCGGCACCATGTGCACCTTCTAACACTTTATTGCAATAAAACTTGTATGCTGCGCTCAGTGTTCTTTGTTCCATCAGGTGAAAGATTTTTTGTACATCCACCAATTTTTTCCCATCGGCTGTAAACTCAATCCCTACCCTGAGAAACTCTTCCAATAGCATCGGGATATCGAATCTATTGCTATTGTATCCTCCCAAATCACATCCATCAATAAATTGTTTGATTTCATTTGCCACCTGTTTAAAACTAGGTGCGTCTTTGACCATCTCATCGGTAATACCATGAATGGCGCTTGAGGAAGCTGGTATGGGCATCAATGGATTAATCAATTTACGCTTCACCAGTTTTGTTCCATCGGGAGATATTTTTACAATCGCCAATTCAACAATGCGATCATTTGTAATATTAATACCTGTAGTCTCTAAGTCAATAAAAGCGATGGGACGAGTTAATTGCAATTTCATGTGCTAATTTTTTCTAAACTCCTTTATTTTGGGTTATTTCAAGAGCAAAAGTAAGCATATCTAAGCCATCATAATTTCCACTACTCATCAAAACAATATTTGCATCCTTGAAATCTTGATTTTTTAACCAATCATCTAGCATTTCCTTGTTATTCATTACCAATAAACCCGCTTGGTTAAAACCAGCAATGACTTTTTCGGCGGGCAAATCGGGCAACCGCTTCAATTCTAGTGCATGTTTTGAATAAAATACGATAGCAATATCAGCTATTGCCAATGCACCGTTGTATTCGCCCATGAACTGCTCATTCAAACTACTAAACGTATGCAATTCCAAAATAGCAATTAAAGTCCTTTCAGGATATTGTTGTTTCACTGCGTCAATAGTGGCTTTCACTTTGCTAGGTGCGTGGGCAAAATCGCGGTACACATTAATATGGTTATTGCTAGCCAACAATTCCAATCGCTTTGAGGCACCCGTAAAATTGGCAATGGCTCTTACAAAATCTGTTGCACTAACCCCAATGCTAGAACAAGCATAATAGGCTGCATAAAGGTTCATCAAATTGTGGTTCCCAAAAACTTTCAGGTTACCCGTAACCCCTTCAATGGTAACGGTTGTAGCACCTGCTACAATTTTGTGTGCGGGTACATCATAGGGTTGATATTGGATATCGCTACGGTGCTGTTCTTTTACCAATTGATTCAACACAGGGTCGGTACTATTATAAATCAGGAGTCCACCTTTTTCAATCTTATTGATGAAAATCCGAAACTGGTCTAAGTAAAATTCAAATGTAGGGAACACATTGATATGGTCCCATGCAATTCCCGTTAAAATAGCCACGTGTGGAAATAGAAAGTGAAATTTTGGTTTTCTTTCAATGGCGCTTGCGGGATATTCATCTCCCTCGCAAACAATGACTGGGGCATTGGTTATGTCGACCGACTGATCAAACCCCGCCAACTTTGCCCCCACCAAATAGTCAAATTCAAAATGCAGAAAGCGCAAAACGTGCATGATCATGCTGGTAGTGGTGGTTTTACCATGACTACCTCCAACCACGATTCTTTTCTTTTCGATGCTTTCGTGGTAAATATATTCTGGAAAGGAATAGATTTTCAGGCCCATTGACACCGCTTTTTCCAATTCAGGATTGTCGTTTCTAGCGTGCATTCCAAGAATGATTGCGTCAACATCTGCCGTGATTAAATCGGGTTGCCATCCCATTTTG
>JANOYH010000086.1:0-17020 GCA_031428775.1 Bacteroidota bacterium | reverse complement strand
CCGATTTATACGAGAAGCCAGAAAAATTTGTACCAACAGAAACAGCTGTTTTAGAAAACGGGGAATTTTATATTGCTGATGGATATGGGGCACAATATATTTTGCACTATGATGCAACAGGTAAGTTGAAAAATTATTTTGGCGGAAGGGGAGATGGAGATGCGCATCTTGATAATGCACATGGCATATGTGTAGACTATCGCCAAACCATTCCAACGCTTATGGTAACGGATAGAAGCAGAAATGCGTTTAAACGGTTTTCCATGGATGGAAAATTACTGGAAGTCATCAAACTTCCAGGTGCCTGTGTTTGTAGGCCAGTAATCAAAGGCGATTATTTGTATGCTGCTGTTTTGCGTTCGCCCAATTTAAATACGGAAGCTTCAGGATTTGTAACCATTTTAAACAAGGAAAATAAAGTAGTTTCTAATCTAGGTGGATATGAACCTGTTTATGAAAATGGACAATTGAAACCAATGATGCAACAACAAAAATTATTTACACACCCACATGATGTATGTGTAGATGATGAAGGAAGTATTTATGTAGCACAATGGGCTTCTGGTAAAGTGTATCCATATAAATTTACGCCTGTATCATGAACCTGTTGCGAAAAGTACTCAGAGCAGTCTGTTTTGCAGGCTTGATTTTTTTAATGGTTCTTGTTGTTTTTGAAGACCGACTAGTTTTGCCTGCAGGAATGCAAGTATTAGGGAGGATGCATCCGTTATTGTTACATTTTCCCATTGTTTTACTAGTGATTGTAGCTATTGGCTTTGTGATAAAAACACCTGAAGTTTTAGGGGAGTTCTGGTATTGGATTAGATTGATTGCAGCACTATCTGCAATTGGAACAGCCATCATGGGAATGCTTTTATTAGTGGAACAAACAGATGATGGAAATGTATTGAGTTGGCATAAGTGGTGGGGCGTAACCACTGCAATATTGGCATATGTAGTTTTTATTTTTCAAGATCAATTAAAGGCCCATAAAAAATATGCATACGGTATTTCAGCTTTGATCTGCATGTCTTTGTTTTTAACAGGACATTTTGGGGCCACCATCACACATGGTGAGGACTATTTATTACAACCAATTCGCACAAAAGTGGCACAAGGGCTTGTTTTTGAAGAAGTAAGGGTTTTTCCAGATATTATTCAACCCATTCTAAGTAACAAATGTGGTAACTGCCATAAAGCAACTACCATGAAAGGGGGCTTATCATTGTTAGATAGTATTAGCATTATGAAAGGAGGCAAAAATGGAAAATCTATTGTTGCAGGGAATAGCCAAAAAAGTTTGTTGTATGCTCGTTTGATTTTGCCTATGAATGATAAAAAGCATATGCCTTTAGCTGATAAACCTCAATTATCAGATGCTGAAATAAAATTATTAGATGCTTGGATTATAGCTGGCGCGCCTTTTCAACAGTTATTAGTAAATAGAAATGAAGCAGATAGTTTTAGTAGATTGGCTAGGGAAAATGTATTGCCTCGACTAGTTAAGAAAACGGATAGGGTATTTGATTTTGATGCGGCAGATGCTAAAACTGTTGCAGCTTTAAATACCAATTATAGAATGATCAAACCCTTAGGAGTGGCATCTCCTGCATTGGCCGTTTCATTTTTTGGAAGCGCCAATTATTCCTATAAAAATTTGCAAGAGTTGGATCCTATAAAAGAACAAATCGTTCATTTGCATCTGGCTAAAATGCCCGTCACCAACGAACAATTGGCATGGATAGGTCAATTGCCCAATTTGATTCATTTAAACTTGAATTATACGGATATAGCAGATGGCCAACTGAAAGACTTACTTAAGTTAAAACAAGTAACATCGATTTCAGTGGTTGGGACTAAACTTGGGAAAGAAGGCATTAGTCAATTGGTAAAAATTAAACCATTAAAAGAACTGTACGTTTGGAATACAGCGTTATCAATTGCTGAAATGAAGGCAGTACAAACAGCGGCACCAAAGTTGAAAATAGTAACAGGTAATTTGGAGATGGATACGATGGTTGTTGTATTGAATAAGCCATTGATTAAAACGCCTGCTGGATTTTTTAAGCAAAAAATTGAGATTGAATTGCAACACGTAATCAAAGGAACTCAATTGTTCTATACGGTTGATGGAAAAGAGCCCGACAGTATCCATGCAAAATTATATCAGGGTCCATTTCAAATAGATAGTACTTGTAAGATTATCGTTAAAGCGTATAAAAAAGGTTGGAAATCGAGTACAACCACTATGGCACAATTTTTAAAAGCGGGACTTCCCATTAGCAAAACGGTATTAATTACCAAGCCGGATGAGAAATATGCTTTACAGGCTGATAGGATCTTACACGACTTAGATGCGGGTGAGGGAAGTGATTTTGGCACCCGTTGGTTGGGGTATCAAAAAAATGATGCAATAGTAGTGATAGACATGGGTGTGAAACAACTATTGAGGGAGTTGAATATTCTGAATTTGCTAAACCTTGGTGCACATATTTTTCCGCCTATGAATATGACAGTTTGGGGTAGTAATGATCAAGAAAATTGGCAGCTGCTAACAAGCATGCGTAGTATGATACCAAGTAAACTAGGCCCTAATAGCACACCCATATTGCAGTTGAAATTCAAACCAACTGCTTTAAGATATTTGAAATTCAAAGCAGAACACTTAAATAAATTGCCCGTTTGGCACACTGATAAAGGGAAGCCTGGTTGGTTTTTCATGAGCGAATTGGTTGTTAATTGAAAAAAATCACAATCCACCCTTTCTTTTATTCCAACTGCCTAATTCGGTTAGGATATTAATTTGTTCTTAAGGAATGGTGCCATCGGCTTTTGGTCCGATGTCTAATGGTGTTTTAGGTCATTGATTTCGAAAATGTATTTTGATAGACAAGTTTCACTAATGCGATGGATTCAACAAAACCTACTTTGAAAACACCCCAAAAGTTGAAAGGGGAATATTTGTTCAAATAAAAATAGGAAATGCTGATGGCTGCAAGCACTGGAAATACATTTGCAAAGGCAATGCCATATACATTTTTAAAGACAAGGATAAAGGCATAATCTGCTACTAAATTTATCAATAACATGACAATAATCTTGTAGAAATTGATATTCGGTTTATTCATGACGTCTAAGGTGAGTGCAAAAAAGCGGTCGGATGGATACATAATGGCAATGATCATAAAGATTCTGAAAAGGTTTACTGTTTCAGAATGGGCATATTTTTCTCCTCCTATGATGGTGATAATGGGCTGGGCAAAAATGATTGAAAATACGGCAATGATGATGAAACCAAAAGTAAGCATACCAACTATTTTTTTCATTAGGTACATCATCTCGTCTTTTTTGTCATTGTTGAAAAAGGCAGCAAGACTGGGCATGCCAGAAGCAGCAAAACTCAATAAGGGAATTTCTACAAATTGTAACAAGCGGCCCCCTAAATTATACATTGCTAACGCAGCGGAACCTAAGAAATAGTTGATAAAAAAAATGTCAACCACGCCGAAAAGTTTAGAACTCAGGTTGGTTCCCATGCTGTATTTGCCAAAATGAAAAATGTCAAGAAAAGTTTTTTTAGAGCTGTATTTTAAGGTGCCAATTTTTGTCCAACCAAATAAAATTGTAGCAATGCTTGCAATCAAATTAGCGCCAATAAAAGTGAGGATGATGGTATGTAAAGTAGATTTTTTTAAAATCATTAATACCAAGATGGTGCCAGTAAATATGACTTGATTAATTAAGCGCAACCAGAGTAAGCGGTCGAATCTTTTATCTCCTTGCACAACAAGGTTTGCCATAAATGAAGGGAGGGTAGCCAATGCAATGAATGAAAAATATTGTATGAGCAAAAGGAGGCCTTCATTTTTGATAAAATGCATCACAAAAAAAGAGGCAATGTTTAAAAGGATGAAAAAACCTGTTAAAGCCAGACCAAGTGCCCAAGTAGAGCCCAATACTTCATTGGCACGTTGGCCTGTAGTGCCGGAATAAAATTTAAGAAAAGCATTGGTGAGCAAGCCCATTTTAATATTGTCCATTAAAAGGTAAATGGTCATAAAGAAAACATAGATCCCAATGTCTTCAATAGATAAAGCCCTATAGAGTAATCCAAGTGAAACCACGCCAAAAATTGCCATCACGCCATTGCCTAAGAGCGACTGAATGTGAATATTTTGAAACAGCGCAATTACTTTTTTTAACAGAATCATTAACAGGTATTTATTCAAATACAATTTAGCCCAAAATAGCTAAATCTGTACATATATTTATTAAAGAAATCGATTAAAATCAACCAGTCATGGTACTCTATTTGGTTCTTTAATTGGTTTTCAATTTCAACTGATTTTGGAAACAGGATATTATTTCCTATTAATAGTTATCAATCATTCTTTTTACCTGATTTAAGTATTAACTTGTAACCTCCTGCTTGTGGTCATTTTTAAATGTAGTTTAAGTATGAAAAAGTCGCTTCCTTTTAAATTATATGCTGGATTAGCCTTGGCGGTAATCATTGTTTTATTGGTGGGATTGTTTACAGTAATTGCCCTTCAAAAACAGGAAGAACAGACGCTTCAGGTGAATAAAAATATTAAACTGATACAAACCTTAATAGACATTCGGTTTAATATCTTGCAAATGCGAGCAGCCAGACGCGTTTTTTGGATTACGGGAGAAGATGTGGCATTAAACAATTATTTTTCGGGAAAATCCATCGTTCCAAATCGTTTAGAAGAAGTAAAAAAAGCGATTACAGATAATCAATCGTTGAATAAATCCTTTGCTCAATTAGACAAAGAGATATTATCATTGCTTACCTACTGGGAAAATCGAGGAAAAATTTCCAACGAGAATACTAAAATTGAAGTCCTTGTAATAACTTTTGTGGAAGAAAAAATGCTCAATGGCATTTTACAATTATATGACGACATAAAAGCAACCATAAGTACAGATTTAGCCAATACAGAAGACCTATTAGTAAAATCCAATTCCCGAACAAAACAAATAGTGATTGCGGGTATTTCCTTACTCATGTTAGTTGTTTTGGTATTAGTAAATGCTGTAATCGTAACCCTGAAAAGTAGAATTAAGGCAGGGTTTAAACTGCAAAATAGCTTAGCTGAAATGGAAAATGCACACCAAGTGGCGTCCGAAAATAATTGGGTTTTGCAAGGGGTACATACCATTAATTATAATATCCAATCAGCCACTGGAACAAATAACTTAAGTAGCGATATGATCAATGCCATTGTTAGTTATTTAGAATTGCCTGCTGGTGCCATTTATATGGCCGACGATGATAAGATAAGGTTGACGATGACAGCTTCTGTAGCACTTTCTTCCACTAGAAATAACAGCTTTGAAATAGGAGAAGGGATTGTTGGGAACGCAGCTTTGAAACAAAATTTATCCATTACAAAAGGAATTCCAGCCGACTACTGGAAAATACAATCTGCCCTCGGTGAAACAAGTGGTAAGGGGCAAATCGTGTGTTTGCCTTTATGGGTGGGTAATAATTTAAAAGCAGTTATTGAACTTGGAAATTTGAATGAGTTTACCGACAAACAATTGCGTTTGCTTGAAATGTTGGCTAATTCTTTGGCTACTGCCATTAATGCTAGACAATCGCGCTTAAAAATTACCGCATTACTCGAAAAAGTTCAGGAACAACAAGAATCCCTAACCCATCAGCACGAGGAATTAAGGCAAACCAATGACGAATTAAGCCGACAAGCGGAAGCCCTGATTGCGTCTGAAGAAGAACTGAAAACTCAGGAAGAGGAGTTGCGACAAATGAATACAGAATTGCAAGAAAGGAATTATACCATTGATAATGCGCAACAAGCATTGACCATTAAGGCACAAGAGTTAGAGGCAACCAGTAAGTATAAATCTGAGTTTTTGGCAAATATGTCACATGAACTCAGAACACCTTTAAATAGTGTGCTGATACTTGCAAAGCTATTGGCTGATAACAATTTAAATAACCTACTTCCAAAACAAATTGAATACGCAAATATCATTTATAAGTCAGGTGCTGATTTGTTACAATTAATTAATGACATACTGGATTTATCGAAAATTGAAGCAGGGAAAATTGAGTTATTGGTGGAAGACATTTCCATTGATTCCATTGTGCTTGACTTAAAGCAGTTGTTTACAGTAGTTGCAGCAGAAAAAGGAATTAATTATACGATACATCAATCAGATGATATTCCTTTAGTGATAAAAACAGACAAGCAACGTGTAGAGCAAGTATTAAAGAATTTATTATCAAACGCCTTCAAGTTTACACCAAGAGGAGGTGCCGTTTCCATTTCCTTTGAAAATAGAGATCAGTTTAACAGAAAAAGAATTGGCATAAGTGTAGCTGATTCAGGCATAGGGATTTCAAAAGAAAAGCAGCAACTTATTTTTGAAGCATTTCAACAGGCAGACGGATCAACAAGTAGACAGTATGGTGGAACTGGATTAGGGTTGTCTATTAGTAAAGAATTGATGCGACTTTTAGGAGGTGAGTTTGAAGTGAAAAGCGAACCTGGCATGGGAAGTTGTTTTACCATTTTATTGCCACATGAAATTTCAGTTATTACAAAAGAGGAAGTGGAGGTATTGCCGGCTGTGTCAATTGGTTCTTTAGATCAAGTAGTAGCGCAAGATCGTATTAAAGACGATAGGGATCAGATTACCCATAAAGACCGATTAATGCTAATCATTGAAGACGACGAGAATTTTGCATCAATATTAATGGACTTTGCTCGTAATAAAGGATATAAAGTGATGGTGGCTTTAAAAGGAGATGAAGGATTGTCTTATGCGATCAAATACCATCCTGCAGCCATTATTCTAGATATGCAATTGCCAGTGATAGATGGATGGTCCATTTTAAAACTATTGAAAGGGAATAAAGATTTAAAAAATATTCCGATACATATTATATCAGCATTTGACGATAACAAACTCCATACTAGTGGAGCATTGTCTTATCTTAAAAAACCCATTGACCGGGAAGGGTTAGAAAAAGTGTTTGAAAATATTAGCACATATTTGAATGAAAATATCAAAAAAGTATTGATCATTTCTGTTACACATTTTAAAGATGACATTTTAAAACAATTATTTAAAGAAAAACAATTAGATATTTCCTTTGCGCAAGTATCAACAGTAAATGAGGCAAAAGATAAATTACAATTGGAATCATTTGATTGTTTACTAGCAGATATTGGAGATAGAGTCACAGAAGGAATTAAAGAATTGCTGCAATTACAAGATATTTTTCATCAGCATCCAATACCAGTAATCGTTTATTTAGACGCAGATATTTCCCCCGCCGACGAATTACAATTAAAGAAAATATCCAGTATTATTGTGCGCGAGTCACCCGCTGTATTAAACCGATTAAAAGACGAATTGGATTTATTTTTGTTTAAAGTAGCAGAGGTAAAAACGCCCGTTTCTCCTGAATTGCCCATACAAAATTTTGACATCAATGATACCAGTTTAGTTGGCAAAAAAATACTTTTGGTTGACGACGATATGAGAAATGTATATGCTTTGTCAAATGCACTAGAATCACAAAAAATGATTATAACGCCAGCTTCTGATGGCAAAGAATCGTTAGAGATATTAAGGAAAAATTCGGATTTTGATTTAATTCTAATGGATATTATGATGCCGGAAATGGATGGCTATGAAGCAATGAAAAGAATTCGAATGGACCTTAAAATGATCCAGATTCCCATTTTAGCATTAACCGCAAAAGCCATGGCTGGGGATAGAGATAAGTGTATCGAAGCTGGGGCTTCTGATTATATTACGAAGCCAGTGGATATGAATAAATTACTTTCATTGATGCGAGTATGGGTTTCTAAATAAATATGAAACAAGAAATTGACATATCAAATGATTCATTCGATGATATTTTATCTATGTTGAAAGATAGATATGGGTATGATTTTAAGAATTATTCTAAAGGATCTTTTTTGAGAAGGACTCATCGTTTTGCGCGTGAAATTGGGGCTACATCATCCTTTGATTTGAAGCACCAATTATTAAATAATGAATTGGTGTTCAAACATTTTTTGCAGGAAGTGACGGTAAATGTAACGGAGCTTTTTCGTGATCCAGTTTATTATAAGGATTTAAAAGGGAAAGTTTTTCCTATTTTAGCATCTTATCCTACAATAAAAATATGGCATGCAGGTTGTTCTACTGGGGAAGAAATATTTTCAATGTGTATACTTCTACATGAAGCTGGTTTATTAAGTAGAACTAAAATTTATGCAACTGATATTAATCCTTCTAATCTTGAAAAGGCTAAAAAGGGAATCATGAAAATGAATCTCATGAAGGATTATACCAATAATTACCATCAATCTGGGGGGGCAACTGATTTTTCAAGTTATTATACTGCTATGTATGACCATGCTATTATTAGCGAATCTTTGCGATCAAATATTGTTTTCTTGCACCATAACTTAGTTACGGATGCTGCATTTAATGAGTTTCAGTTGATTTCATGTAGAAATGTGATGATCTATTTTAATAAGGACCTTCAAAATATTGTGCTACAACTTTTTTATGATAGTTTATCGTCGCTTGGTTTTTTAGCGCTTGGTTTAAAAGAAACAATACAGTTCAGCACAGTGCATGAAAAATTTTCTATCGTTAGCAAAAACAATAAAATTTATAGACGAATTGATTAATGATGACTTTTATTAAATCATTTGATATCATTGTAATAGGAGGATCTGCTGGAAGCATTAACGTGGTGATTACAATACTCAAATCATTACCTAAAGACTTTCAAATTCCGATTGTATTGGTGATACATCGCATGAAGAATACGGTTAGTCATTTGGATCAATTAATAGTAAAGGAGGCAGGCATAGCTGAAGTGATTGAACCAGATGATAAAGAACAGATATTACAAGGGAAAATATATTTGGCGCCACAAAACTATCATTTATTAGTGGAAGAAGATTTTTCATTTAGCCTTGATTATTCTGAATTGGTCTATTATAGTAGACCTTCAATCGATTTAAGTTTTGATAGTTTTTCTCAATTATACCAGAATAGGTTATTAGCCATCCTTTTGAGTGGGGCAAACAAAGATGGTGCAGAATCATTAAGACTTGTGTTAGAAAGAGGAGGCACTGCCATTGTTCAATCTCCTGAAACTGCCGAATATGTGGCTATGCCTAAAGCAGCCATTGAATTAAATTCATCAGTTCACATTAAATCACCCAAAGAAATGGTAATTTACATAACGGAATTGAATAGTTAAAATTGGATCTAATGAATTTGCCCCTAAATAACCCTGATTTTGTGATTTTGCTTGTAGATGATAGGCCCGAAAATTTATTATCACTAGAAGAAATACTCACTAAGCCCAATAGAAAATTTATTCTAGCACATTCTGGTAATGAGGCACTAAAATTGGTACTTAAAAACGAAGACATTGGCTTAATCATGCTTGATGTTCAAATGCCAGACATGGACGGTTTTGAGGTTGCTCGATTATTAAAGGCAAATTCAAAAACTAAAGATATAGCCATCATCTTTGTAACTGCTATCAGTAAGGAAGACCAATATGTTTTAAAAGGTTTTGAGGAAGGTGCAGTTGACTATTTGCAAAAACCCTTGGACATCAATATTACCAGAGCAAAAGTAAGTGTTTTTGAACGGTTATATTTTTCGCAGTACCAACTAATGTTATCCCTTTCAGAAACGGAAAGAATTAATAAACAACTAGAACGTTTTGTATATCTAGTTTCACATGATCTTAAAGCCCCTTTATCTTCTATCATTATGCTTACAACAATGTTGAAGAAGAATGATAAAATTGTTGAGCATGCAGACTTAATAGAACTAGTTAATTTCATTGCTACACAGTCTACTCGTTTATCTGAAATGATAATAGCTATTTTAGAATATTCCCGTACGAGTATGTCGCAGCAAGTAATTGAAGAAGTTGATGTTTGTGCCCTAGTTAATGAAATTGTTCAAGCTTTACTATTACCTGAGAATTTTAAAGTAATGGTTCATTCAGAACTTCCTGTTATGCAAACAAGAAAAATTAAATTGCAACAAGTATTTCAAAATTTAATTTCTAATTCAGTTAAATACAATGACAAAGAAACGCCTTTGATTGAAATTGGAGTTCACGATAAAGGCAGTTTTTTTGAATTTTATATCAAGGATAATGGTGCTGGAATTTCCAAAAAAGATCAGTCGAGAATCTTCAACTTATTTGAAACTACCCAAAATCAATCTACCAGAGAATCAAGTACTGGGGTAGGATTGAATGTTCTAAAAGTTTTGGTAGAAGAACAAGGTGGTAAAATTGGTGTTGATTCTGTACAAGGGGAGGGAAGTACTTTTTACTTTGAATGGATGAAGTAAAGCCATTAACTGGGGATATAAATCTCAAAACAAGCCCCTTCATTCAATTCACTACTTGCTTGAATAATACCATTGTGGTTTTCCACAATTTTTTTTACTATAGCTAGGCCAATTCCAGTACCATCATAAACCTCTTTGCCATGCAGTTTTTGAAAAACTTCAAAGATGCGTTCTCTAAAATGTGGTTCAAACCCGATGCCATTATCTTTAACAGTGATTTGACAGTATGTTTTTGTAGGGGAGAGGTATTTGTTTTTTATTTCACTGCCATTGATGTCCTTACTTTTAATATGGATATGAATAGGTATAGTGGGATTTGAAAACTTTAGCGCATTGCTGATGAGATTGTATATAAGTTGTCGAAACTGAAAAGGGATGATATTGGCTGCATTAAGTTCATCTGCTTCAATAGTAGCCCTTTTCTCTAATATGGTGTCTTTTAGTTCAGAGGTAACTTCATCAACAATTGATTTCAATTCGGTCCGCTCAAATTTTAATTCAGTAGTAGTGATTCTAGAAAATGCCAATAAATCATCAATCAATTTTTGCATTCTACTTGCAGCTAATTGCATTCTTTGAAAATTATATTTTCCAGCATCGGAAAGGTTTTCATTTTCATTTTCTAATAGAATGGTTACAAATGTCTGAATTTTACGTAAAGGCTCTTGTAAGTCGTGACTTGAAATATAAGTAAAAGCCAAAAGTTCTTTATTGGCAATGATTAATTCAGCAGCCCTTTTTTCTTTTTCTTCATTCTGGAATAAGAGTTCTTTGTTTGCTATGATTAATTCTTCGGCCCTTTTTACTTTTTCTTCATTTTGGAAAACGAGTTCTTTATTGGCAATAATCAGTTCTTCGGCTCGTTTTACTTTTTCTTCATTCTGAAAAACGAGTTCTTTATTTGCAATGATCAACTCTTCTGCACGCTTTACTTTTTCATTATCTTGATATGCCAGTTCATTATTGGCAATGCCTAATTCCGCAGCTCTTTTCCCTTTTTCTCCATCTTGATATGCAAGTTCTTGATTTGCTGTGGCAAGAGACATGGTCAAATTATGGTTACTTAATTTTAAAGAATCCAGTTCTAAGTAAAGATTTGATAATTGACTTTCTATTGAATTGAGATCATTCATTTTTAGGGAGCCCATTCAGGCGTATTATTTTCTAAATTAAGAACAAAATTTTCTTCTGAAGGTTTTACTATTTCTTTATGAAGAAATAGTAAAACCGTCATTTGAACTATTTTTTTGAGTTGTGTAAATTCTGATGGTTTTCGAATAAAATAGTGTGCTCCGTTTTTGTAAAGCATACTAACCACTTCTTGTTCAAAGGAGGTAGAAAATATCACTATTGGTATCGATTTTAACCGAGCTACTTGCTTTATTTCAGCTAAACATTCAAAGCCATTTTTACGGGGCATGTTTAAATCAAGAAAAAGTACGTCTGGCAATGCACATAATGGGTCATTAAGCAATAGCATCAACTGTTCACCGTCGGCAGCTGTAGTTAGTTTTGTTGCTATGTTGATATCTTTTAAGACTTCTTTAAAAAAGAAACGATCATCTGAGTCGTCATCTGCTAATAAAATATTCAGCGGCTTAGTTATCATGCATTAAGGATATAATTCAATTCGCTCTTAGTAGTAATTTGGTCTTCGGCAATGGGGATGGCGTGTTTTATTAATTGTACCAGTTGCTTAAAACTTCCAGGTTTGCAGATATAAATATGGGATCCTTGATCAAAAGTTTTTTCCATAGTTACTTTTGCAGTGGTGGTGGAGAACATGATTACTGGAAGTTGCTTTAATGCGTTGTTATTTTTAATTTCTTTCAAACATTCGAAGCCATTTTTTCTTGGCATATTAATGTCAAGAAATAATATATCTGGTAGCGTTTCTGTATTTGCAATTAAATAGTCCATTAGTTGTTCGCCATCATTTACCGTAGTTAATTTATTTCCAAAACCAATTGACTCTAAAGCGGCCTTAAAAAAAACACAGTCATCGTTGTCATCGTCTGCCAAAATGATATGTTGCAATTTGTATGTCATTAATCTTTTGGATGTAGGTTTGTGACCTGTTGGATAAGTTTGTAAATGGAATGCTGTAGTGACTTAATGGTATCTGGTTTGCGTATAAAATCAAATGCCCCCAAACCCATAATTGATTTAATTAGAATGGGTTCAAAATTTGAAGAACCAGTATAAGAGGTAGACAGCATGACAACAGGAATGTTTTTAAATTGTTCTATTTCTTTGATATCAGATAAACATTCAATCCCCGTTTTTCTAGGCATGCTTAAATCGAGGAAAATGATATCAGGCAACATATATTCATTTTTTTTCAAAAAATCGATCATTAAGTCTCCATCACGCAGAATGCTAAGGCTTGTTAATAATGGAATTCCTGCTAAGGCAGTTTTGAAAAAATTACAATCGTCTATATCGTCTTCAACAAGTAAAACATTAATTATTTTATCAGTCATGTGGTGGGTAACATAAACTTAAGTCATGCTGCATCGTTTTCTACGAACCCTCATGAAAATAAATTCTGTACTGCAATTTCCTTGAAATTAGTATGGCAAACTTGTAAGATTAAGTCTTATTCTTACATAATTCACTGATTTGCTATTATAGCATTAAAAAACCCCGCACTAGGTGCGAGGTTTTTTGTGACCGCGTTAGGATTCAAACCTAAAACCCCCTCATCCGTAGTGAGGTACTCTATTCAGTTGAGCTACGCAGCCATTTCCCTGTTTAGGGCTGCAAATATAAGCGCAAATTCAGAAATGGCAAAACCAAAATGCTATTTCAAGCAATTATTCAATATTATAAATTCCAGCAGCAACTTTTTCTGATACCATTTTCGGCATTAGCCAAGTTAAAGCCGCACCTACTTTATTCAAATTGCCCGTTATGACTTCATTTTTTTCAGCAAACATGGCTTCTAAAGCTTGTTGGGCAACTTCATTTGCCGTCATATTTAATTTCTCGCCCGCTTTTATTGCTTTTACTCCCACTTTGGCTCTATTGGCAAAGTCGGTATCAGTGCCACCTGGCGCAATCACCGTTACGGATACGGATGTATTTTTTAATTCATAGCGCAGGCCCCTGCTAAAGCTCAGAATAAATGATTTACTGGCTGCATATAAACTTAATCCGGGAACAGCCTGATACGCGGCTACACTGGAAATATTGAGGATATATGCCTTTGTATGTTTTTTTAAACTTGGTAAGAATAATGAAATTAATTCTACTGGCACCGTCATATTCACGTGCATCATATCCGTATGCGCTTTTGCATTTTGCAATTCAAAATGACCACTATTGCCATAGCCCGCATTATTGATTAAAATATTGATTTGATAATTGTTTGCTTGGCACCAGCTAAAAATGGTTTGAGAAGCGCCTTGATCGGCTAGGTCTATGGCCAGATAGTCGACTTGAATATTGAATTCTTTTTTTAAAGTTTCGGCTAAATTCTCTAAAAGTTCAGCGGTACGTGCAATTAATAACAAATGGTGCTTTTTGGCAGCAAGCTGCTCTGCCATAGCTTTCCCAATCCCTTTACTTGCTCCCGTAATTAGTGTATATAGCATAACATTATCGGTTAATTTGATGACGGTATAATGGTATCATCACAAATGAAAAAGGTCAACAATACTGTTGACCTTTCAAAATTATTCAATTTCTATCAATGATGCACTTTGCTGGTAAATCTATGATAGAATGGCGTTTTACTGTTTTCGTCTTTTGGTTTGTATTTACCTGTTACAATAGGTACATACATAACCCTTCTTCTGCTTGCTTCTCCTAATTTAGGCGATTGTTTTACACGATGCCAAAGTCGACCATCATGCACCGTTAAATCGCCTGAAAAAATGTCAAAACCTACTTCTTTGCTATCGTCGTTATTGTCAATGAAATATTTCTTTCCAAACAATAATTTCAATACACTTTGGGTATGCGTTCCAGGAAGCACCCTTAAACCGCCATTTTCAAAAGGACAGTCGTCTAAATGAATCCCTACGTTTAACATAGGCATGATTTTTTGGCCAAGAAAGAGGTCGCGCGGACTATCAGTATGCCATCCCATCTGCGTAAAAGTAGAATTGGGGGTATTCAGATAGCTGTTGATCACTAATCCATCTTTTTCATTTTCTGCTACCCTTCCTTCGTAAGGAGCCAAGAAAGCAGACAATTGGTTCAATCGGGGATCATTTAACAGCTCATGTAAAGCATCACTGTATAAAGAGGTAAAGCAAAACCTTTGTATAGTTGTTTTTCCTGCTTCGTCTTTACCAAATTTCAGGGGGATACCGTTCACTTTTTCTCGCTTTTCAAAAAGCCAAAGTTTTTCCAATCGACTAATTTCAGCTAAGAAAATGTCGACTTTTTCCTTTTTTAAAAAGTTTCGAAACATGATTACACCATGTGTGCTGAAAAAGTCCAATTGTTCTTGGGTAAGCGTTTCACCCAATTCAAAATTACTTTCCCATTTTTTCATTCCTATACTATTATTATCTTAATGTTAATTTGTGGCATCAACCTAAGTTGCGAAAATAGGTAATTTTGGGTAGGTTTTTGCACTTTAATGAGATATCCTAGGTAATTTGCTATTCGAAATGCGCCATTTATATCGATTGTTTTTATTTTTTTTAGTCGTTAATTGTACTTTTTGGACGTTATTGAGCACCGTTTCAGCTCAAAAAGATTCTGTTAAAAAAGGACAAATATTGGTATTCCCAGTGGTTACTAGGTCTATTGAAACCAGTTGGTCATTTGGTGTAGCAGGCACTTCAACTTTTAGAATGTATAAACAGGATACTGTTTCACGTACTTCTAATATTCAAGCCATTTTGCTTTATTCTTTAAAAAAACAGCTCATAACGGCAATCAATGGAACCCAGTATTTCAAAAACGAAAAATTTATTTTAAACGAACAATTTTCTTATAGTTCTTTCCCTGATAAATTTTGGGGATTAGGCAATAATACCCCAGACGAAGCCGAAGAACCTTATCATTTCAAGCAGTTTTATACTTATTTACACTTGATGCGTCAATTAAGGAAAGGGCTTTTTTTTGGCATGATCTATGAATACCAGCGATTGATTGAGACGAATTATATTGCTGGAGGATTATTTGACCAACAAAAAGTAGTGGGTAGAAATGGGTATCATGTATCTGGACTAGGACTTAGTATTACCTACGATACTAGAAACAATGCATTTGCTCCCAACAAAGGGAGTTTTGCACAATTATATTTTAACCACTTTGCCCCAATTTTTGGTTCTGATCACTATTATACCAATTATGTATTAGACATAAGACAGTATATTCCCATTAGTAAGCAGGCTGTTTTGGCGGTACAGGCATTTAGTTTTAATAATACAGGCAGTGATGTTCCTTTGAGAAGTTTGGCTACACTGGGAGGGATCAATAGCATGCGCGGCTACTATGATGGGCGTTATAGAGATGATAATCAATTGGTCTTTCAGGCGGAATATCGACAAAACATATATAAACGTATTGGAATGGTAGCTTTTGGAAATTTTGGGGATGTGTCCCATAATTTAAACTACCGGTTACAAGACATGAAATATAGTTTTGGAGCAGGGTTAAGATATGCCATCAATAAAAGTGAAAAATTGAATATCCGATTGGATTATGGTATTGGACCGGGAAAAAATCACGGATTTTATTTTGAACTAGGAGAGGCCTTCTAAAGGTGCGTCATTTTTTTTGCAAGTAAATAAGTAATATAAGCACCAAGGGGTGCTGCTAATACGTCAATGGTGTAGTGAACATGTTGTAATAAAACAAAACTCCCCACTAAAATGGTTCCAATTAAGCCAAGTATTTTGTCGCTTTTCTTTTGTAAACATAGAAAGATTAGAAACTGTGTAGAAGTATGACCAGAGAAAAATAGGTCCTTGGTAATGAAGGTTCCATTACCTCCATAAAATAAATTTGAAATAGGATCTTGTAATGGAATGAGGTTACTAGGCGGTTCTAAGGGTAAACAATAAATGCTGATAAAACGGAAAATACTTAAAATAATAAACCCCCAAAGGAATAAGAATAAGAGTTTTGGTTGTCTTAAAGCCCTATAGAAAAACAAACAGAACATTCCCCAAATGGTAATAAAACATGGGATAGACGCGTCATAGACGGGCAAAATTTCCAATAAAGGGTCAGTTAATGATTTGCCCTCTCTTTTCTCAATGAAGCCAAAAAATACAGGAAAGAATGCCAAAACCAATAAAAAGGCCAAGAACCCTAGAATAAATCTTTGTTTGACAAAAGCACTTGAAAAAAAATTACCCCAAATTGTATGTAAACTTGGACTATCCGTTTGTTGCATTTGGCAAAAATAAAAAAAAGCTTCGAAGTATCTCGAAGCTTTTTTTAACTTTTAGGGGGGAACTACTCTTTAATAATGCCAACGAACATAAGCTTCCAAGGCAGCAAATTTTGTTAAACCTAGTGCGGCAAATAAGTTAGCGGTATTTCCATTTCTGTCTTCAGCTCTTTGCCAAAATTCCCTGCTGTCAGAGCCTTGAAAAGGAACAGAATCTTTTTGAGATTGGTGAATGAAAATGCCAAAGCGTTTTTTCAT
>JANOYH010000085.1:0-2505 GCA_031428775.1 Bacteroidota bacterium | reverse complement strand
CGGAAGAAGGATTTCAATTAACAGCGGCCAATGGGAAAATATTTGTGTGCACAAAACTATGTATTGCCTGTGGAGGATTTCCCAAATCAACTATGTTTGATTGGTTAATTGGATTAGGTCATAGTATTGAAACGCCTGTACCTTCTCTATTTACTTTTAATATGCCATCAAATCCTATAACTGCTCTAATGGGTGTAGCAGTAGAAAATGCAATAGTCAAAATTGCCGGTACTAAATTAGTTGAACAAGGACCATTGCTGATTACACATTGGGGTATGAGCGGACCAGCTATACTTAAACTCTCTGCATGGGGAGCTCGACAATTAGCAGAAATGCATTATCGTTTTACGCTAGCGGTGAATTGGTTACCTGCCTATACTGAGCAGACGCTACGTGAGGAATGGCATACTATTAGAAATCAATATGCTGCACAAAAAATGGGGAACAAAAACCCCTTTTCCTTGCCTATCAGATTATGGAATTATTTATTAGCGGAGAGTGGCATTAGTATGGAAAAACGTTGGGCAGATTTACCTTCCAAAGACCAAAATAAACTGATTCAAATATTAACCGGAAATATTTTTCAAGTACATGGAAAAACAACATTCAAAGAAGAGTTTGTGACCTGCGGTGGAATCAAGTTAAATGAGATTGACCCGAATACTATGATGAGTAAAAAAGTTGACCATCTATATTTTGCTGGAGAAGTGATGGACGTAGATGGTGTAACCGGTGGTTTTAATTTTCAACACGCATGGACTAGTGGATGGATTGCAGCAAATGCGATGAAGTAGTAAAAACTAAAAAAAATGCTGCTTTAATAGGTACCGCATTTAGGGTATTAAGGTAGTAAACACAACTTAATAGTATTAGATAATAGTTAAATAATTATAGTAAAGTAGGATAAATATATTTTTTAAAACATATTTTATCGTTCATTTTTGAAAGTACAGGGCAAACAAAAATATTCTTGTAAGAATGTCGGTTTTTTAGTAAATTATGCTTTCAAAATCAACCTATGCGAAAAGTAAGCGATATCCTAAAAAGGAAGGGAAATAAGGTGACAACTGTTTCACCTAATTTAACCGTCATTGAAGCGTTGGAATTGATGGCGCAACAGAATATCGGATCATTAGTTGTTATTGACAATAATGAATTTGTGGGTATCATTACAGAACGAGATTATTCTCGTAAAGTAATATTAAAAGGAAAGCATTCTAGTAATACACCCGTTAGTGAAATTATGACAACTGAATTTCCACCTGTTCAATTGAACGATACAGTTGAAAAATGTATGCTTCTCATGAGTGAGCGGCATATTAGGTATTTACCCGTTTACGAATCAGGAAATTTGGCAGGTATCATTTCTATCAATGACGTGGTAACTGAAACAATTTTAAACCAGCAAGAAACCATTTCTCATTTACAATCTTATATTCAGTCGTAATTTTTTAAGTTAAGACATTGTCTCCGTTTAATGCTAAGCGAACTTTATTTTGCGTTCTTTCACAATAACATAATTAATAGCAATTCGTATTTACCTTTTAATTATATTACTTTAAACACTCTATTTATCATCCAATTTTCGTATTGTTTTTTAATGCATTCTTATGAAATTTAATCCAGTATACCTTCTGGCCAGTAGTTTAATTTTAGGCGTTTTGCCTTCTTGTAAAGACAAAACAGAAGCCCCCGTAATAGTTACTCCTGAAGTTAATGTGGCGGTGGTTGGTCAGAAAACATTACCCTTTTATTCTGAGTATGTTGGTGAAACACTTGGTCAACAAGATGTGCAAATTCAATCAAGGGTTGATGGATGGATAACTGCAATACATTTTAAAGAAGGGGACTTAGTTCAAAAAGGACAATTACTCTATTCCATTGATGATTTGCCCATCAAAAATAAAATTGAACAAGCCGAAGCTAGATTGGCTGAGACCAATACCAATAAGGTTAAAAATAAATCAGAGTTAGATAGGGTAGAGCCATTAACTGCTATGCACGCATTAAGTCAGAGAGAACTGAATTGCAAGAAAGCGTCTTAATGCAGCAAAAGCTTAATGCAATGGTAAGTCTATATAAAGCCTTAGGAGGTGGATGGAAGTAATAGAAATTCAAAAGTAAAAAGTAAAAAAGCGATTGAAGCACTATGAGTTTTTTATTAATGATTTCAAATGCAGAAAAAAAGGGTTATTATGCTTTTATTAAAACGATTACTATTTCTTCTTTTGCTTTTACCTCTTTTTGGAATTGCACAAAAGAATATACGATATCAACAAGAAATTTTCTCATCTGCTGATTCGATTTTAGATATTGAATACGGTAATGCCATCAATGTAAATGGAGTTTCAGAAAAACTTTTGCTAAACTTTTATTTACCTACTTCTGATACTGTTCAAAAAAGGCCATTGATGATCTTCATTCATGGCGGTGGATTTCAAAATGGTTCTAAGTCGGGAGCATTCCCTAATTTGATGTGTAATGGTCTGGCTAAAAGAGGTTATT
>JANOYH010000084.1:0-10531 GCA_031428775.1 Bacteroidota bacterium | reverse complement strand
GAGCAGTGTTCGTTTTATTTGTGGAACACAAGACATTCACAAAGAGCTGGAACAAAAACTCGCCCAATTTTTGGGTACCGAAGACACTATTCTTTATGCGGCAGCATTTGACGCCAATGGGGGTGTTTTTGAACCCTTATTTAATGAATCGGATGCTATTATCAGTGATGCGCTCAATCATGCTTCCATTATTGATGGGGTTCGTTTGTGCAAGGCCCAAAGATTTCGTTATGAACACAACAATATGGCAGATTTAGAAGCCAAATTGCAAGAAACAGTAAGTTGTAGAAGTAGGATTATTGTAACCGATGGATCCTTTAGTATGGATGGAACCATTGCGCAGCTCAACATAATATGCGACCTAGCAGACAAGTATAACGCAATAGTAATGATTGATGAATGCCATTCATCTGGTTTTTTAGGAAAAACAGGAAGGGGTACCCATGAATATCGTGGTGTAATGGAAAGGATAGACATTATCACAGGAACACTCGGAAAAGCTTTGGGTGGAGCCAGTGGCGGTTTTACATCGGGCAAAAAAGCCGTCATTGAAATGTTGCGCCAACGCAGTAGGCCTTATTTATTTTCTAATACAGTGGCGCCAAGTATTGTTGGAGCATCCATTGCGGTATTAGATATGCTTACAGAAACAACTGAACTGCGCGATAAGCTAGAATACAATACCAAATATTTCAGGAATAAAATGACAGAAGCTGGGTTCAACATTCAGCCAGGAGATCATCCAATTGTGCCCATCATGCTATATGAAGCAACTATGGCTCAAAATTTTGCGGCTGCACTTTTAGAAGAGGGTGTTTATGTAATTGGCTTCTTTTTTCCTGTGGTGGCAAAAGGGTTAGCACGCATTAGGGTTCAACTAAGTGCTGCCCACAGTCAAGTACATCTGGATAAAGCAATTGCGGCATTTACTAAAGTTGGGAAGGAGTTGGGTGTGTTGAAGTAGACGTTTTTTTGGCCTAACTTTGCGCTTCTTAATTTTAACTTATGCGCATTCCCAAATCTGGAATAATCCTTACACTGATAGTATTTTTAGCTGCCTGTTCGCCCAATAATGTGACTATCAATGACAACATAAAGCACTATTTTGATGAAAAGGGAGTCATAGGTAGTTTTGCAATTTATGATAATGGGAGCGGCCAATTTACTATTTATAATTTGGCTCGTTACCGTGACACCGCCTTTTCTCCTGCTTCAACTTTTAAAATTGTCAATTCATTAATTGGACTTGAAACAGGTAGAATTGTCAATGAAAAAATGGTCATCAAATGGGATGGACGCAAACGTCCCCTTCCATACAATGATTCGGCTTTTTCTTGGAATGAAGACCTTACCATGGAACAGGCATTCAAGCGCTCAGCCCTACCTTATTATCAGGAAGTGGCGCGTAGAATAGGAAAAGACACCATGCAGTTTTGGTTAGATAGCCTAAAATATGGAAATAGAAGTATGGGAAAAACAGTGGATCAGTTTTGGGTGGATAATACTTTGAAGATTACGGCTGATGAGCAAATGGGACTAGTTAAAAAACTATTCTTCAAACAATTACCCTTTCAAAAGCGTACACAAGAAATTGTTCGTAAGCTGATGGTGCAGGAAGACAATGCCAATTATAAATTGGCGTATAAAACCGGCATGACCTATCGTGAGAATGGACGATTAATTGGCTGGATGGTTGGCTGGATAGAAGAAAATAAACATCCTTACTTTTTTGTATTGAATGTAGAGGGTGATCATGAAGCAGCAATTTCAACCATAAGAAAAGAGATTCTTACAGAGATACTGAAAGGCTTAGGTTTTTTAGAAGGCAAACGATAAACCATTCCAGTATTTATCTGTTAATTTTATAATTCATTCTTGATTTATGCAATTGTACTGTAATTCGCTTAGTTCTATAACACGTTTGGCAACACGAGAGGTGAAAATAGGTTCACTCTCATTGGGTAATTTTCATCCAATTCGTATGCAAACAATGACAACCACTGATACTATGAATACCATGGCTACAGTGGAACAAAGTATTCGATGTATTGAAGCAGGCGCAGAGCTGGTTAGGATTACAGCACCGAGTAAAAATGAAGCGGAGAATCTCTTAAACATTAAAAACGAATTACGCAAGAGAGGTTATGATACTCCTCTGATAGCAGATATTCATTTTACACCAAATGCTGCAGAAATTGCCGCAAGGATTGTAGAGAAAGTGAGGGTGAATCCGGGTAATTATGTGGATAAGAAAAAATTTGAACAAATAGACTATACAGATGCTGAGTATGCAGAAGAAATAGATCGAATTCAAGAAAGATTTACGCCACTGGTTAAAATATGTAAGGAGTATGGTACAGCCATGCGTATAGGAACAAATCATGGTTCATTGAGTGATAGAATCATGAGTAGATATGGAGATACACCAATGGGTATGGTGGAGAGTGCTATGGAGTTTTTGCGTATTGCTCGATACGAAAGTTATCACAATATTATACTCAGCATGAAAGCGAGTAATCCGCAAGTAATGGTGCAAGCATATCGATTGTTGGTACAGCAAATGGAAGCTGAATTTGGAGAAATTTATCCGCTTCATTTGGGTGTAACAGAAGCTGGTGATGGAGAAGATGGAAGGGTAAAAAGTGCCACTGGTATTGGCACTTTATTAGAAGATGGTATTGGAGATACGGTGCGCGTTAGTTTAACAGAAGATCCCGAATTTGAAATTCCTGTTTGCAGAGATATTATTAAACGATATAGCAAAACAATACTTCCCTATAGCAGTATTCCTCCGATTGAAAAAATAGGGTATAATCCCTTTACTTATTCCCGCAGAACAAGTTTTGCAGTTGACAATATTGGAGGCAAACAAGTACCTGTTGTTGTGGCTGATTTAAGTAAATTGGCAGATATTAGACCTGCTGATCTAGAAGCAGTAGGGTATCGCTACGAAGCAAGTTCTGATAAATGGAATATCAGCGATGCTGCAGCGGATTATATATTTACAGGGAATAGATTGTTAGATTTTGCACTTCCAGGAACATTGAAAGTGATTGCGTATCCTGCCACAACTGCTTTTGCAAAAGACCAAGAAAAATATTTCCCCATTTATGATGCAGCCGGTTTTGTTGAATCAAATAATCAGCATAAGCAGTTGAATTTTGTGATGCTCGACTGCTTTTCAGACCTAACTAGCATCAATGATTTTACTTATTTAGACGAGATTGCCAATAACCCAAGTGTTGTTATTTGCTTGAGTAGTACCAATCAACACGCAATGCCAGCAGTGCGTAGAATGTTTTTAGAATTCCTCCATCGCGGCATCAATAACCCCGTTATTTTAATTACAGATAGTAATTGGCAAACAGCCGATGAACACCTTATTCACTTTTCAACAGAATGTGGTGCATTGTTCTTAGATGGTTTTGGTGATGGAATTTGTTTGGGTATGGGTAATAAAGCCTATGCTGATTCTATATTAAACAATGCTTCAGGAAGAAATTATATGAATAACCAAAGCGTAGAACAGTTTTTAAATAATACGGCATTTGGAATATTACAAGCAACTCGAACAAGAATTTCTAAAACAGAATATATTTCTTGTCCGAGTTGTGGCAGAACATTGTTTGATTTACAGGAAACTACTGCAAAAATTAGAAGTGTTACCAATCATTTGAAAGGAGTGAAGATTGCCATCATGGGTTGTATTGTAAATGGTCCGGGCGAAATGGCTGATGCTGATTTTGGTTATGTTGGTAGCGGCGTTGGAACTATCACTTTATACAAAGGAAAAGAAGTGGTGAAAAAAAATATTGCTAGTAATATTGCAGTGGATGAATTGATACTATTATTAAAAGAAAGTGAAGCTTGGATTGATCCAGCTTAAAGAAAATACATGCCAGTTATGGAAACAGATTTTCTCGTGATAGGATCGGGTATTGCAGGGCTCACTTTTGCACTTAAAATAGCAGAAAGCCATCCTGAAAAAAAAATCATCGTCATCACCAAAACTGATGCAGATGAAACCAATACCAAATATGCCCAAGGAGGTATTGCTGGTGTATTAGATCTAAACAAGGATAGTTATAATAAGCATATAGAAGATACACTAATTGCGGGTGATGGTTTGTGTAATCTAACAATAGTAGATTTAGTGGTGAAAGAGGGTCCTGAACGCATTCGAGAAATTATTGAAATCGGGGCAAATTTTGACAAGGACGAAAAAGGCGATTATAGTTTAGGAAAGGAAGGCGGACATAGTGAAAATAGAATCCTGCACCATAAAGATGTTACTGGCAAAGAAATGGAGCGAGCACTTTTAGAAAAACTCAATGCCAGTAAGAACATACAACTTATTAACCACTGTTTTGTAGTGGATATTATTACCCAACATCATTTGGGATTTCTAGTAACAAAATCAACATTAGATATAACTTGTTTTGGCGTGTATGTTTTAAATAAACAGACCAACCAGATTGAAAAAATATTATCAAAGATTACAGTCTTGGCAACTGGTGGATGTGGCCAAGCTTATCGTACTACTACCAATCCTAAAATTGCAACTGGCGATGGGATTGCCATGGTTTATCGCGCAAAGGGAAAGATTGAGAACATGGAGTTTATCCAGTTTCATCCAACTGCTTTATTTGAACCAGGGGTTTCGCCATCTTTTTTAATAACCGAAGCAGTAAGAGGAGATGGAGGTGTCCTTAGAAATAAGTCAGGCGAAGCATTCATGATCCGATACGATGAAAGAAAAGATTTGGCTCCTAGAGATATTGTGGCAAGGGCAATTGACAATGAAATGAAGCGTACGGGTACTGAACACGTTTATTTGGATTGTAGGCATATGGACAAAGAAAAATTCATACACCACTTTCCAAATATTTATGAAAAGTGTATGAGTATTGGAATTGATGTAATGCAACACATGATACCAGTAGCCCCAGCAGCTCACTATAGCTGTGGTGGCATCAAAACAGATGAATGGGGTAAAACATCCATTCAGCATTTGTATGCTTGTGGAGAATGTGCGAGTACGGGATTACATGGGGCAAACAGACTAGCCAGTAATAGTTTATTAGAAGCCATGGTTTTTGCACACAGGGCTTACTTGCATAGTAGTGAAGAGATTCACGGAATAACATGGTCTCATTACATACCCGACTGGAAAACCACGGGTACCAGTGATCCTAGGGAAATGATTTTGATTACCCAGAGCCAAAAAGAATTGACACAAATCATGAGCGACTATGTGGGTATTGTAAGAACAGATGTGCGTTTAGAAAGGGCTATGAAGCGATTGGATTTGTTGTTTACTGAAACAGAAGACTTGTATCGATCCACCAAAGTATCGCCACAATTAAGTGAATTGCGTAACTTAATTACCGTTGGTTATTTGATTGTAAAAGGAGCACAGTTTAGGAAAGAAAGTAGGGGATTGCACTATAATACAGATCATCAACAGAAAAGTTATTTATTGCAAAATATTATTTTATAAATAGATTTGAACAAGGCATGTATTCTATCACCTATAGTTTCTTTTATCTTTTATCATTGATTCCTTGGTGGATTATGTATGTAATTGCTGATGGATTATATGTAATTGCTTATTATATATTGGGATATAGGAAAGCGGTAGTAATGAATAATTTATTGATTGCATTTCCAGAAAAAACAGTAGAGGAAAGAACACGAATTGCCAAAGACTTCTACCATAATTTTATAGATACCATTATAGAAACCATTAAAATGTTCTCAATTAGCAATAAGGAATTGCAGAGAAGGTTTAGTGCTAATACAGCAGTATTGAATAATTTGTTTGATAGCGGACAAAATGTACAAATAGTATGCGGACATTTTTTTAATTGGGAACTGATTAATCTTAATATTTGTTTGGAAAGTAAGTATCCATTTGTAGGAGTGTATCAGCCATTAACTAATAAAGCGTTTGATAAAATGCTCATTAAAATGCGCGGAAAGAATGGAACTATATTAATTCCCGCGAATGATTTTAAGAATAGGTATGATGAAGTAATGCCAGAACGTTACGCACTGGGTTTAGCCGCAGATCAAAATCCACCCAATCAATTCAAAGCCCATTGGGTGAATTTTTTTGGTAGACTAACGCCATTTATAGTTGGACCAGAAAAGGGAGCCAAGAAAAATAATACTGCAATTATTTTTGGACATTTTTACAAAGTGAAAAGAGGCTTTTATCGAGTCGATTTAGAACTCATTACCACCACTCCAAACAGTTATCCAACAGGCAAATTGACAGAGGTATTTGCGCAATATGTTGAACGTGCTGTAAAACTAAAGCCAGCTAATTATCTATGGAGTCATCGCAGGTGGAAATGGACATTCGAACAAGAAAAACACGGGGATTTGCTTGTGATGTAATATTAAGGTTCACAAAGTTGCCCTTATTAACTAGCTGAGGCAACTGATCAATGCCATTTAGTTTAATGCAGCAATTGTTTTTTCAATTTCAATTTTGTCTTTTAACTCTTTAATCAGACCAAAGCCACCAACAACATTTCTTAGGTTATGAAATCCTTGGCGTTTCAGTAAGGAAAGTGCAATCACTGACCTATAGCCGCCAGCACAATGTACATATAGGTTGTGGTGATCGTCTAGGTTGGCCATAGAAGCAGGATCTGTTAAATCTGCCAGAGGAATATTCAATGCATCTTTCACGTGGCCATCATCGTATTCGGCCTCTTTACGAACATCAAGGATCACCATATTTTGATCAAAGGGGATGTCCATCGCTAGTTCACCTGCTTCTACATCAACAATCATATCTATTTTTTCATCTGCATTTACCCATGCTGGATAACCACCTTCTAGATAGCCAATAAATTTTTCAAATCCAACGCGTGTTAAACGAACAAGTGATTCCCTTTCTTTACCCGGCTCAGTAACCAACAAGATATTTTTATCAAAGGGAAGCAAACTGCCTGCCCATTCAGCAAAACGACCTTCCAGTCCAATACTGATAGAACCCGGTACAAATCCCTCTGTAAATCTTGCAGCAAAACGAGTGTCTAAAATTATCGTCTGATCGTCTTTTGATAAAGTTTTAAACTCAAATGTATTCAAAGCTTTTAAGCCTTTCTCCATCACTGCATTGATATTTTCATACCCTTCTTTATTGATTTTTGCATTGATGGGAAAATAGCTGGGGGGCGCTGTTAGTCCTTCTGTTACAGCTTTGATAAAATCATCTTTACTATCTTGTTGTAAGGCGTAATTAGTGCTTTTTTGCTCGCCGATGGTACTTTGTGTTTCGGGCCCCATGTTTTTTCCGCAACTACTGCCAGCACCATGTCCTGGGTACACTATCACTTCGTTTGCCAACGGCATAATTTTAGCGTGAAGGCTTTCGTACAACATCCCAGCAAGGTCTTCCAAGCTAATTTCATCCGCTTTTTGAGCAAGGTCAGGCCTTCCTACATCTCCCACAAATAAAGTATCACCCGTAAATACTGCATGATCTTTTCCTGCTTCGTCTTTTAAAAGAAAACAACTGCTTTCTAAAGTATGCCCAGGGGTATGTAACACTTTAATTTTTAGTTGTCCAATTCCAAATTCTTCCCCATCTTTTGCAATATGAACAGGTAAGTTAGTTATGGTGCCAGGCCCATAAATAATGGTAGCTCCAGTTGCTGCTGCAAGGTCTAAATGACCACTCACAAAATCTGCATGAAAATGCGTCTCGAAGATATACTTGATAGTGCTATTTCTTTCAGCAGCCATTTTCAAGTAGTCTTCAATATCCCGCAATGGATCTATTACAGCGGCAACACCGTCACTTTCAATATAATAGGCTGCCTCACTAAGGCAGCCTGTATATAATTGCTCAATCAACATGATGTAAAATTTTAGGCAAAAGTAAGCACTATCCTACCAGTGTTTCTACAAAGGATACCACTTCTGACAAGCGGGTGTAATTCACAGAATAAAAGATGAATTTTCCGTCTCTTGTGGTAGTTACTATTCCAGCTCTTCGCAAGATGGCTAGGTGCTGTGAAGCAACGGATTGTTCCAAACGGAGTTTCACATAAATCTCTGTAACCGTCATTTTCTGTTGGTCATCAAGAAGTTTGATGATTTGCTGACGTAATTTATGGTTAATTGACCTAAGTATTAATGCGGCCTTTTTGGTGTGTATGAAATCAACTTTTAAGGATGATTTACCAGCATTTAATACAACTGATTGCATTGACTGACTCATGGGGGGGGAGTTTTTATTTTATTGTTATTTAATTTTGTTTAAGCTCAACAGCAAAGCTATATTAAATTTTGGTATTGCATAACATATTTTTAGAATATCTTATGTTAAAATGTCATTTTTTGGGTAGTGGGGTATAAAAAGCCTTTCCATAGATTGGTTCGCTATATGCCAGGTTTGCAAAATTCTGTTGTTGAAATGCTTCTGAAGCTAGTGTTACAAGGTGTTTTGCCGTATGTTGTACGCCAATAAACGTGGCATTTATATGCGTAAGAATAGGTTGAAACTTTTTTGCACCAGATCCAGAAAACACCAAGCGATGAGTAGAAAGTAATGCCATAAATGAGGTTTCATCAAGTATTTTGGCATAAGTGGGCTCTATTTGTTGAAGCGCTTGATTGTAAGTGGCTGTAAATACTTCCATCCTTCTGGCATCAATCATTGGACAAAAAAGGGTATTGTCACTAATTTCCCCTCCTGTTTTCAATATCCATTGCTTTGCGGATAATGCAATAACCAACAAAGTATTGATAGTGATTAATGGTTTTTCAAGGGCATAACATAGTCCTTTTGCTGAGGCCAATCCTACCCTAAGACCCGTATAACTACCCGGACCGCCTGTTACAGAAATGGCATCAAGCGACTTAAGTGAATGACCAGTTTGTAGCATCAATTCTTGAATGGCTGGTTGAAGAAAAGCACCATGATTTTTTTGGTCGCCACTCTCCATTAAACCCAAGATTATGTCGCCTTGGCTTAAGCAAATACTGGCGTGTTCGGTTGCAGTATCAATATGTAGGATTTGCGGAGTCATGAATATTGTTTTATAGGTAAGATCAATGGAGTCATGAATATTTTTGGACCGGGGTAATTTGTTGCTATGGTATTTTAATTGTTTTTGGAAGCCATAATGAGCAGATTAGCTTGTTCTTCTAATAATTTGGGTGCTGGATGATAGCGTTCATTTACCTCACTTAACTGGGTAAGGAGGGAAATGATATTGTTGAGTCCAATTTTCGTTGCCCATTCAAATGGTCCCCACGGATAATTGGTACCCAATTTCATGGCTATATCAATGGATTCTTTTGAACTAACGCCATCTCCAAGGGCAAAAAAAGCTTCATTGATAATCATAGCAACCACTCTTGCCGCTATCAGTCCTGGTTGATCCGGTACCCAAGCAAATGATTTGTTCAGATGTCTAAGAACCTTTTCAGCTTCCGTTTTTATGTCGCTATTGTTACACGCAAGTTCCCAAATTGGTCGTTCTAAAAAACCTTCCCAGGCATTAATTCGAATGGCATTTATGGGTAATAGTTGGCTAGTTGCCAATACTGCATGCACAAAAACGGGCTTTTGATGAATTTGGGCAAAAGCAAAACCTTCCGTTTCATAATTGCAGTCGAGGTAAGCAACTACATCCTGCTCAAAATCTAGCATTTGGTTCATGCCAGCTTCATACCAAACCAACTCCAATGTATCTGGTAAAGACATTTGAAGGAAGGCCAATTTTTTAGCTTGATCTGCTTTAACTACTATTTTCATTTTATGGCTATAGTCTGCAAATTTAGGTTGGCTGGTTCAAGGAAATGCATCAATTTGCCTTCAATAAAAAAAACTTATGCCAAAGCAAGTAATTAATACAGAAAAAGCACCCTCACCAATAGGGCCTTATAGTCAGGCCGTTCGTGCCAACGGGATGGTTTATTTAAGTGGACAGGTTGCGTTTGACCCCGCTACTGGTGAGCTAGTGCAAGAAACCCTAGAAGCGGAGACGCACCAAGTAATGCGCAATATTGCTGCAGTCTTAGCCGAAGCCAAGATCAGTTTTGAACATATAGTCAAGACAACTATATTCCTGAGCGATATGTCTCTGTTTGCGCAAGTGAATGCAGTTTATGGCAGTTATTTTTCGGGCGATTTTCCTGCTCGTGAAACAGTAGCTGTAAAGGGACTACCTCGTGGTGTAAATGTAGAAATCAGTATGATCGCTGTGGAAAAATTATGAGTATGATTGACTCGTAAACAATCGACAAACTAATTTTAAGACCAATTGATTATTTTGCCTTCAAAGTATAAGTAGTGTTAAAATCGGCTACTGCATGGGGTTCCAGAGATAGGAGCCCCATTTTATTATTGAATGCGTCTGGTGCCGAACTTAGGTTTTCTATGGCAATCATGTCTCTACTTGGTGGGGTGTAAATTTGAAGATAGGGATAGTTGCTATCTGGTTCTATGAGTAATTCCAGTACACTATTACTGAGTTTACAATAATGATGTTGATGATTTTGATCA
>JANOYH010000083.1:0-14780 GCA_031428775.1 Bacteroidota bacterium | reverse complement strand
AGAAAATACCATTGTTGGAGAGCGGAGTATGGGCGATGCCAGACTTAATTATGATGAACTTACTTGGGGATGGTTTGATATGTTATTGAAAGAAAAAAGCAATTCCTTTAAAGAAGATAATCCGCGTATTCGTTATTATACAATGGGCAGCAATAAGTGGCAGAAAACAACTAGCTGGCCCTTGCCCAATACGGTTACCCAAAACTTTTACCTAACAAGTGAAGGCAAGGCCAATACCTTGAATGGCAACGGAAAGTTGGTATCAGCTCCAAGTCCAAAAGACGCCCCCGATGCATTTATGTATGATCCGATGAATCCAGTGAATTCTTATGGTGGAAATGTTTGTTGTACAGGTACTGCCATACAAGGTGGTTCTTTCGATCAATCAAAGATGGAATTACGCGATGATATTCTGGTCTACACCACCGAAGAATTAAAAGAAGGTGTTGAAGTAACTGGATTTATTGAATCAACTTTATTTGTTTCTTCCACAGGATTGGATACAGATGTTACCCTGAAATTGATTGATGTTTACCCCGATGGCAAAGCCTATAACCTAGATGAAACCATACAAAGACTTCGCTATAGAGAGGGTTATGACAAAGAAGTGTTTATGGAGAAAGGGAAAGTGTACAAAGTAGATTTAACGCCAATGGTTACTAGTAATTACTTTGCAGAAGGGCATAAAATAAGAATCGAAATATCCAGTAGTAATTTCCCCAGATTTGAGCGGAATTTAAATACTGGGGGTAATAATTATGATGAATCAAAAGGGGTAGTAGTTGAAAATAAAATTCATCATTCTACTAAATATCCATCAGTAATTAAATTGCCTTTTATTAAGAATTAGAAAACTGCTCTTTACATGAAGCTCTTTTATTTGATTGTTTTTGTAGCAGAATCATTTGCTGTTAAAATAGCAATTTCTGTTTCTTTTCATAAGTAATTTTTATAAATAGGTATCTCGGATTGTGTTTGCTCACTGCTAAAAGTTTATACAGGTAAACTAATGAAAAAAGTAATCCTAATTTTTAGTTCAGTATTATTGATTTATTTTATAGCTGTTAAAATATCTAAGATTGTAGTTGTTAAAAAATATAAAAATTCTGCAATAGAGATAGAAAAACTTTTTAATATTTATCGATTTGACACTAGTAAATATGGTAAATTTATAAATATTATTGATCTAAATTTGGTAAACATATCTGAGTTCAAAAATCTAAAAAAGAAAAATATAATCAATAATGATTCACAATTGTTTTATAAAAGTAAAGATTGTATTTGCTTAATTAATAAATCATCTGAATTTTTTTTTAATCTATTTGGAGCTAATGATTATGTAATAATTCGGAATTATGATTGGGGGAAATTCTCATATGGATTGGATGATATTTATTCCCTTAATCAAATCGAAGAAAATCAGCACCTTATAATTGATGCTAATCAAATAGATGTAATAACTAATTTGTTTATAATAAATCATTAACTACCATATAATAATTGATGTGTCGCTACCATAAACACTACCTGGAAAATCCAAATAGCTGCAACAAGCTATATCAGGACAAGACACCTTATAGAACCTATCAATCACTAAATGTCCTCATTTATGTGAATTATGTAAGCTGTAAAATCACTGAATAGCTTTATTTTTACAAAACAGGCATGATTTCAAACAGATCCATACAATTCAAAGCGTTTTTTCTGCTGGTCGTATTCTCTCTGAATACGCTGGTAGGTTTTGCTTGTTCGGTGGGTGTTGTTATGGGTTTTAATTCAACTCATCATAAGGATGAAGCTGTAAAGCCTAAGATTCACACACATAAGGATGGTAAAAAACAGCAGCATTCGCCTAAAGAAACTACTGAGAAAAAGGACGGATGTTGCAAGGAGAATGCTATCAAACTGCAAATAGCAGATAAGAACCTCAACCATAGCCAAACAGTTATTAATTCTCCGGTAATCTATCTTCCCTGTACAATTTACCAGTTACAGGTTTATAACACAGAAAAAGGCAAAGCTCAAAAATACATTGCCTGCCAGTTTCATCCCCCTCCCCGCGATATTCGTATAGCTATTAGCAGTTTTCAAATATGATTTTGATATAAAGTTTGATTCATCATGGCAAAGCCATGCCGTAATTATTTCCAAAACATCAAAATAGAAAACAATGAAAAAAATAATATTTATTGCCGCCCTGTTTGTAGCAGCAGGTGTAAACAATTCTTTTGGTCAAACAACTTCAAAAACAGATCCTTCACAATTACTCACGCTTTATTACGACATCAAGGAAGCACTTGTTGGTGGAAATGCAATTACTGCTTCAGCCAAAGCTGAAGATTTTGTAAAAACTTTGAATAGTGTAGATATTAATACTTTCAACGAGGCAGGCAGGAATGCGCTACTAAAAGATGCAACTCATATTTTCGAAAGTAAGGACATCAAGCATCAAAGAGAACATTTTGCCCCCTTCTCCGATAATATGATTGCTTTGGCAAAAACAGTAAAGTTGTCTGCAGAACCAGTGTACCAGCAATATTGTCCGATGAAAAAGTCTTCCTGGTTAAGTAACCAGCAGGCTATCAAAAATCCATATTACGGGAGTGCAATGCTTACCTGTGGTAGTGTTAAGGCAACATTATAATTTTCTCTTCTCATCTTAATTTATAAAAATAACATGAAAAAAATATTCATAGGAATGACGATTACTGCCATTTCATTTGCAGCATGCAACAGCGGCAGTAATACCGCGGAAAATAAAAAAACTAACGATACTGGCAATATGTCAATGATGGCAATGGATTCTACTACAACCAATAGTAAACCTTCATCACTCAATGAGATAATATCTCATTACCTACATATTAAAAATGCATTGGCAAAAGACAATAGTAAAGAAGCGGCTAAAGGAGGAAAGGCCATGATGGAATCATTCGCAAAATTTGATCAGACAACTTTAACAGCTGAACAAAAGAAAACCTATGAAAATATTGCAAGTGATGCAAAAGAACATGCAGAACACATAGATAAAAGTGAAGATAAAATTGATCACCAACGGGAGCATTTTGCCACGCTTAGCAACGATGTCTATGATCTTGTGAAAGCAATGGGTGGTGGTCAAACACTTTATCAGGATTACTGCCCTATGTACAACAATAATAAAGGGGCTACCTGGCTAAGTGAAACTAAAGAGATCAGCAATCCTTATCTCGGCGCAAAAATGCCAACCTGCGGTTCTGTAAAGGAAACAATAAAATAAAAACGGATGGGCCTAACAAAAAAAATAGGGTGGGTAATTGTTATTGCAGGAATTGCTATACAGTTTATTCGACCTGCCCGCAATAGTAGCGGGCAGGTGTTACCCTTGGATATTAGTCACAGCTTTCCCATACCTGATAACGTGCAGACCTTATTAAAAACAGCTTGCTACGATTGCCACAGTAACAATACCTATTATCCGTTGTACGCTAATGTGCAGCCTATTGGGTTGCTGTTAAATAATCATATTCAAAAAGGGAAGAAAGATCTCAATTTTAGCGAGTTTGGCTCCTATTCCCTAAGAAGGCAGCAGAGTAAATTGAAAGCCATAGCCAACCAGGTGAATGATGATGCAATGCCTCTTTCTTCTTATACATGGATGCATAAAAAGGCAAAGTTGTCAAAAGAGAATAAAGCTTTGATCATTGAATGGGCAAACAAAACAAAAGACAGTATAGCATACAGAAATTAAAACCCGGAATGGATAAGATCACTAAAATAGTAATCAAATTTTTTAAAGCAGTTTTTATCCGAAAAAAGGATTACTGTAAATAAAATAAAAATTATGGAACACCAGCATCCACAAACATATACCTGCCCTATGCATCCTGAGATAATGCAGGATAAACCCGGTACATGCCCCATATGTGGGATGACTTTGGTATTGCAAAAGGATAACGAAAACACCATGGCTTCAGGCCATCAACATGACAGCAACCCCGCAATGGGACATGAAGGCCATAACCATCATGCCATGATGATCGAAGATTTTAAAAAGAGGTTTTATGTAGTATTGATTCTAACCATTCCTATCATGCTACTATCAACTATGATACAGCAATTCATGGGTGTTGATTGGCATTTTGGAGGGGCATCTTATATTTTATTGGCACTATCGTCGGTCGTATTTTTTTATGGGGGCTGGCCGTTCTTAAAAGGATTGGTGGATGAAGTAAAAGCAAAGAACCCGGGTATGATGTTTCTAATTGGTTTTGCTATTACAGTAGCTTACATCTATAGTGTAGCTATTGTGTTCGGGTTACAAGGAATGGATTTTTTCTGGGAACTGGCAACTTTAATTCTTATCATGCTTTTAGGGCATTGGATAGAAATGAAGTCTGTTGCAGGAGCCTCAAAAGAACTGGAGCTACTGGTACAGTTAATGCCATCCGATGCACATATGGTGATGCCTGATATGATGCATGATGTAAAGACCGATACTTTAAAAGAGAACGATATTATTCTGGTAAAACCTGGCGAAAAAGTGGCTGCAGATGGAATTATACTGGAGGGTGAAAGTTATTTGAATGAATCTATGTTAACCGGCGAATCTAAACCGGTTCAAAAAGTAAAAGGCAATAAAGTAATTGCCGGGTCCATCAATGGAAACGGTTCTATTAAAGTTACGGTATCACATGCGGCAAAGGATTCTTATCTGTCACAAGTTGTAAAGCTGGTGGATGATGCCCAGAAATCGAAATCTAAAACACAGTTACTGGCTGATACTGCTGCCAAATGGTTAACCATAATAGCCATTCTTTCAGGTATTTCTACATTCCTGTATTGGTATTTATCAGGACAAACCCTTGCTTTTGCAATGGAAAGAATGGTTACTGTAATTGTGATTTGCTGTCCTCATGCTTTAGGGTTGGCAGTACCCCTTGTAGTAGCAAGATCAACAGCTTTATCAGCTAAGAATGGATTGTTGATTAAGAACAGAACGGCATTTGAAAACGCCCGAAAAATCACGACTATTGTATTTGATAAAACAGGAACATTAACGGTTGGGAAATTTGAAGTGTCCAAAATTGTGTCCCTGAAAAAGGAACTGAATGAAAATGAAATTATCCGGCTAGCATCTGCATTAGAGCAAAAGTCAGAACATCCTATTGCAACTGGCATCTTGCAAAAGGCAAAGGATTTATCAATAACAGTTCCTGCAACAGAAAATTTCAATGCCATAACCGGTAAAGGAGTTGAAGCAACAATAGATGGCAAAAAGATATTAGTGGTGAGTCCTGGCTATTTGAAAGAAAATAATATTGCAATTCCTGATGGCTTCACGGCTAATGATACCGAAACAATTGTTTTTGTTATTGTCAACAATCAATTGGCAGGATATATTGCTTTGTCAGATGAGATTCGACCTGAATCAGCTGAAGCAATTAAAACCCTAAAAGACAATAATATCAAATCCATTTTGCTTACAGGTGATAATAATAAGGTAGCCAAAAGCGTAAGTGACACATTGGTTATGGATAGTTTTATTGCCGAAGTATTACCCCATCAAAAATTAGAAAAAATAAAAGAATTGCAAAGCAAAGGTGAGTTTGTGGCCATGACAGGAGATGGCGTAAACGATGCGCCTGCACTTGCAATTGCAGATGTTGGCATTGCGGTAGGCAGTGGCAGTGATATAGCCGCAGAAACGGCAGGTATTGTTTTGGTAAACAGTAATCCAAAAGATATTGTAAATCTAATTTTATTTGGTAAAGCCACTTATAAGAAGATGATACAAAATTTGATCTGGGCAACAGGGTATAATGTTATTGCCTTACCCCTTGCTGCAGGCGTTTTATATAAACAGGGTATTTTATTAAGCCCGGCTGCAGGTGCTGTTTTAATGACCGTGAGTACCATCGTAGTAGCAATAAACGCAAGTATATTAAAAATAAAAAATAATTAATAGTCCGTTGATCAAACACAGGTTCTGGTATTAAACAATAAATAACAAAATCAAACAGATTAATAATGAAAAGGTTAACACTGGTAATAACTGCACTGGTAACCTATTCCTTTCTCTCAGCACAGGATATGAAAGGAATGGATATGTCAAAAAAGGATACATCAAAACAGATTGTGGCCGCAACTTATACCTGTGTAATGCATCCTGAAATACATGCAACCAACCCAGGCAACTGTCCGAAGTGTGGTATGAAACTGATAAAGGAAAAACCTAAGACAATTGCGAAGCTCGGCAATATAAAAACGATTGTCCATCATACACCGCCGAGAACGGTACGCTACGATTTATATGTTCGTGATACGATAGTAAATTTTGGAAAGAAATCAAAACGTGCTATTGCGGTGAATGGAACCATTCCAATGCCCACATTAACCTTTACCGAAGGCGATACAGCCGAGATCTATGTTCATAATGAATTGAATGAGGAAACATCCTTGCATTGGCACGGGCTTTTTCTACCGAACCAATATGATGGTGTACCCAATCTTACCCAAATGCCAATTAAAGCCCATACAACACATTTATATAAATTTCCGATCATTCAAAGTGGAACGCATTGGTATCATAGCCATACAGGATTACAGGAACAAATTGGTATGTATGGGATGTTTATCATGAATAAAAGAGAAGAATGGAATATTCCCACTATACCGCTCATACTGAGTGAATGGATCGACATGAATCCGAAAGAGGTTCACCGCAGCCTCCATGCAGCTACTGATTGGTTTGCAGTACAAAAAGGAAGTACCCAAAGCTATACAGAAGCCATAAAGCAGGGCTGGTTGAAAACAAAACTGGTCAATGAATGGAAGCGGATGAATGCAATGGATTTAACTGACGTGTATTACGACAATTTTTTATTGAATGGTAAAAACCAAAACGAGCAGCCACAATTTAAGGCGGGCGATAAAGTAAGGTTGCGTATAGCAAATGGTGGAGCATCCGATTATTTTTGGTTATCTTATGCAGGTGGGAAAATAACAGTAGTAGCTACCGATGGCAACGATGTAGAGCCAGTAGAGGTTGACAGGTTAATCATAGCTGTTTCGGAAACCTATGATGTAGTGGTCACCATTCCCGAAAACAAGCGTTATGAATTTTTAGTTACACCGGAAGACCGTACCAAATATGCTTCCTTATGGCTGGGCAGTGGCGAGAAAGTGGCCGCCACAAAAATGAAACGCCCAAAATATTTTGCCGGTATGAAGATGATGAACGACATGATGGATATGAAAGGTAACCTTGTTGAAATGGAGGGCATGAAAATGGAAAACCAGATTATGGATATGAATACCGTGATGTATCCTGAAATAACCGGAGAAGAAAAATCAAAGAAAGAAATGAAAAAGAAGGAGGCGGAAACAACCGATATAGTTACCCTTAATTACACCATGCTTAAATCCCCTACAAAAACATCCCTTCCAAAGGATGCCCCGATAAAAGAGCTTCATTTTAATTTAACAGGAAATATGAACCGTTATGTGTGGAGCCTCGACAATAAGGTAGTTTCTGAATCAGATAAGATATTGATTAAAAAAGGTGAAAACGTTAGAATTGTTCTTTACAATAATAGCATGATGCGTCACCCTATGCACCTGCACGGACATGATTTCAGGTTATTGAACGGTCAGGGTGAATTCGCCCCTATGAAAAACATCATCGATATCATGCCAATGGAAAGAGACACTTTAGAATTTAATGCCAATGTTTACGGAGATTGGTTTTTTCACTGCCACATTTTATACCACATGATGAGTGGTATGGGCAGGGTGTTTACATACGAAAATCAACCTACTAATCCGGAAATACCAGATCCTAAACTGGCACAACGTAAATTATTTGCCGACGACAGGAAATTTCATCTAATGGGTAGATTAGGCATTGAAAGCAATGGCAGTGATGGTGAAGTGATGCTTGCTAATACAAGATGGAAGGCCAGCACATTATGGCATTTGGGCTATCATGACATGCATGGTTACGAAAGTGAAACTATGGTTGGGCGCAATTTAGGCCGTATGCAATGGTGGTATGCATATGTTGGTTTTGACTACCACTATAAAACGGAAGGTGGCCCTAAAAATATTTTTGGTGATGAAACAAAAAACTGGTTCGGCCAAACAAGTAATAAGAATAATCGAAAAACAGTTGTGGCCGGTATTGCCTATACCTTACCGATGTTATTTGTTGCTGATGCAAGAATTGACGGTGAAGGGAAATTTCGATTTCAATTGAGTAGAGAAGATGTACCGGTTACCAGTCGTTTGCGCTTTAATATGATGATCAATAACGATAAAGAATATATGGCAGGATTTCGATACATAGCAACAAAATATATCTCCCTTTCCTCACATTACGACAGTGATATGGGATTTGGGGTTGGACTTACAATAACATATTAATCAAAGCTTATAATTAAAAGTCGGGTATGAATAGTTTCCTTAAGATTTTAATGATATCGGCTTTCGTGTTATCGGGATGTAAAATGGACAATAAAACCAAGCCTGCTAAACAAAACACGACGGATGATCTTATACACCAGATACAATTAATCGATCTGAATAATCAGGTTGTCCGACTTGAAGAATACAAAGGGAAAACAATTTTTATTAATTTCTGGGCCTCCTGGTGCAAACCATGCGTTGAAGAAATGCCTTCAATAGAAAAGGCACAGACTATGATGACCGATAAAGAAATTATTTTCTTACTAGCATCAAGTGAGGTTGTGGAAGAAATAAAAGAGTTCAGTAAGAACCATAACTATACATTCAAATATGTGCATCTGGAAAATGGAGAAAAATTAAATATTCAGGCATTGCCAACTACCTTTATAATTAATCCTAAAGGAAGTCTTGTCTTTTCTGAAATGGGTTCTCGTAATTGGAGTGAAACTGCTAATATCAACCTGCTCAAAAACATAATCAACCAACATGACTAAACTACTAACTATCCTGGCATTAACCGCACTGGTTATTGCCTGCAAAAATCCATCGAAAAACCAAGACACCCTGAAAGCCCTTGTATTTCCGGCAGATTCTGTGAGTGGGGAACCTTATTTATTTACTGATTCAGCAGGCATCACTTTTCTCTCTTGGGTAGAAAAGGGAAAGGGGAAAAGCACACTTAGTTTTTCAAGGTTAAAAGAGGATGCATGGTCAAAACCAACTGTTATCAGCTCGGGAGATAACTGGTTTGTTAACTGGGCAGATTATCCAATGCTTGCTTCAAATGGCTCCGGCAGTATGGTCGCTCATTTTCTGGAGAAAAGTGAAAAAGGGAAATTTACGTATGATATAAAACTAATCACGTCTGTTGATGATGGTTTTGTCTGGGGTACTCCGAAAATCTTGAATGAAGATGGAAAAAAGGCTGAACATGGGTTTGTCTCAATGGTTCCTTATCAAAATGGTTTTTTTGTTACATGGCTTGATGGAAGAAATACTGCTTCGGAAGGAGAGGGCGGGCACAGTGAAGGACACCATGGACAAATGACATTGCGAGCTGCTATTATTGATAAATCGGGAACGAAATCTGCAGAATGGGAATTGGATAACCGCGTATGTGATTGCTGCCAAACAACAGCCACAATAACAGCAAATGGCCCTCTTGTTATTTACCGTGACCGTTCTGAATCGGAAATCAGGGATATTTCAATAGTTCGCTTAATTAATGGTCAATGGACAGAACCCAAAACCATCTTTTCTGACAATTGGAAGATTGCTGGCTGTCCCGTTAATGGGCCGAGGGTTGATGCAAACGGCAATAATCTGGCTGTAGCTAGATTCTCATCACCGGATCAAAAAGGACAGGTAAGTGTTATTTTTTCTCAGGATGGTGGTGCAAGCTTTGGTACTCCAATTCGTGTTGATGAGGGGCAAGCTATTGGACGCGTAGATATTATTTTAATCGATGATAAAACGGCGATGGTGAGTTGGATGGAAGGAGCAACGATAAAAGCAGCGAAAATTCATGCTGATGGAACAAAAGAACCTTCTATTACAATAGCTTCTTCCTCAGAATCAAGATCCAGTGGATTTCCTCAAATGACAAAATCCGGAAACAGAATAATTTTCGCATGGACTGACGAACAATTAAAGAAAATTAAAACAGGAAGTCTTGCCTTATGATTTAAAACAATATTTCAAAAAGGCACGCTTACCATTTTAACTTTTAAATTTATTCTTTAAAAGAAGGCATCACTCGTTATTACCTTTTTCTCCTGTTCCAGCTAAACCATCTAACTATGACAAATAATAAGATGATCAGGAAGAACCACCAAAGCATGTGAATCCCTCCAAAATAGTAACCTGCATTATCGTGCATCATAGCTTTACGTTTTCTGGTTTTTGAAAATTATGATTAATGATGTGGTTTATCATCCATTTTATCCATCCTTTTCATCTTATTCATTCCTTTCATCTTATTCATCATTTCCATCATTTTTGGATCGCCCATCATGGTTTTACACATATCGGACATCATACTTGAATCCCCTTTACAGGTTTCCATCATATCGGCCATCATGCCTTTCATCATACCAGGATTATCCTTCATCATTTTCATCATAGCAGCATGATTTTCCATCATCATCATTTTGCCGTTATTGCTGTTCATCATTGCCCCCATCATTTCTTTAGACATTGAGGAATCATTGGCAATTGAGTCTATCACTGCCTTTCTTGTATCCTGGTTTGAAAGAATTTGTTTTACATCTGAACCGGATTGACAGGAAGCAAAAAATGTAACGGCTACCATTAAAATGGTTGTTTTCAAAAGTGTTTTCATAAGTTTATTTTTTGAGTAGGTAGTAAAAAAAGATAAAGTAATATGCTTTTTAATAAAAATTTCAATGTAAAGATTAGATTTTCCTTTATGTATTTGTTACAGAAAAAATGGAAAGAGTTATATAATTCACACATCGAAAAGCTGTAGTTATCTTTCCAATTAGCTGCCATTTTACTCTTTTCACAAAGGTCTTTCAGTCAATTTCAAAACGAAAGTAAATGAAATCGATTTTATTGATTGCTCGTTTTTGCCACACGGTGATGGTGCTAAATAAGGAATGCTTGCAAATGCGTTAGCACTTACAAGCACAACTTTATCTCTTATGGAAAATAAGAAACTACATTCCATGAAAGAGTGGATGTGATTTACTCAGTCCTTTTACAGTATGATTAGTTGTCTACATTCTAAAAGTTCAACTTGAACTTTGCAAAATAACCTAGTAACGGTCATTTGGAATCAATTTTACATTCTTTTTACAATTATTTACACTGTATCTTCTTGTTACACTTCGCTTTATTTTAGCTTTATAACATTCTTTCATTTCATCTTCAACTGTCTTCAATAAGCGTCCATTTACGGACTATTTTTTTTAAATAATAAAAACAAACAACCTACTAAAAATGAAAAAATTATTTTTAATGTTAGTCATATTGTATTGCCAAACCGAATTGGAAGGACAAACAACTTACAGCGCCAAAACTCTATCCCAAATAAAACAGGTAGAAAACAACCTTGCCCAAAGAATTATCATTGACGGAAAATCCAACAACATTCTTGATAGAATGGCACATTTTAAGGTAAAAGGGTTAAGCATGGCTGTAGTTCAAAACTATCAAGTGGTATGGGCTAAAGGCTACGGTTGGGCTGATGAAGAAAACAAATTGCCAGTAACTTCCACCACATTATTTAAACCAGGGTCCATTAGCAAATCATTAAACGCCGTTGGCGTTTTAAAGCTAGTTCAGGATAAGCAATTGGATCTTAATAAAGACATTAACGAATATTTAAAATCATGGCAATTTCCCTACGACAGCTTATCTAAAGGAAAAAAAATCACACTAGCAAATTTGTTGAGTCATACTGGAGGCATATCCGTATATGGTGGTTTTCCTGGGTATCACCCCAAAAGCAACATCCCTACCATACCTCAAATATTAGATGGCAAAGAACCTGCCAATACACCAGCTGTCCGTTCTTTATTTGAACCGGGATTGCGATTCCAATATTCTGGTGGTGGTACCATAATTTCACAACTAATTCTTACAGATGTAACCCATCAAGGCTATGAAAAGTTTATGCAGGATGCAGTTCTAAGTCCATTGGGAATGAAGCATAGTTTTTATTCTAGTGCTCCACCAACTGCAAACAAACTTGAAAAATTTGCCATGGGATATACAAAGGATGGTGCTAAAGTACAAGCCACATTTAATATTTACCCTGAGCAGGCACCATTAGGATTATGGACAACCCCAACCGATTTATGCAAATATCTTATTGAAACTCAACTAGCCTATCAGGGAAAATCTTCAAAAGTTTTAAATCAGCAAATGGCTCAATTACACTTAACACCATATATAGATAACTCGGCAACAATGGGCTCATTTATTGGTGACAGGAATGGTGAGAAATATTTTTTTCATGATGCAGGTAATGAAGGATATAGAGGGCTATTCTATGGTAGTGTAGAAGGAGGCAATGGAGTAGTGATATTCGTAAACTCAGACGATGGTGATATCATTCTGGAATTGTTAAATAGTGTAGCATCTGTATATTACTGGAAAGGTTTTAGTAAGCCAATAAATGTAATTACAAAAAAAATACCTGACCCCCTTGCTCAAAAATATGTTGGCGTTTTTCTCTATGACGGAAAAATTGCAGAAGTAACAAAAAAGCATGACGGTTTATATTATTGGACCGATGGACAAGATGCAAAAATGTATTTTACTTCCGATAAAGATTTTGTAAATATTGAGTTTCTAGCAGAGAAATCATTTACTACCGATGAATCAGGAAATGTAACTGGTTATACTAGAAACGCAAACTTAAAGGAATTTCCACCGGCATCAAAGGTTACAAAGGTTGATACAATTAAGGCAAATGAAGGTCAGATGAATGCGTTTGGGTGGCATTTAATAGAGACTAAAAGATTTGATCAGGCAATTGAATATATATCTCGAGGAATAGTACTTGAGCCATATGAAATTTCTGCAAAATTAAATCTTGCTCATTGCTATCTTTTTAAGAACGAAAATGATCAAGCCATTCAATTATACAAAGCATATTTGGCACAAAATCCGAAAGACGAGAGCTCATTCAAAGCCATGATAAAACAGGATTTTGACTATTTTAGAAAAATTGGGTTTGATAAAATTTTAATGGATAAGGCAAGTGCTGCATTGAAATTGAAATAATACCTATAAAAAGTAGGGCGAGAAAGGCAGAAAATTAAAAAGCCTCTCAATTTTAGGTGAAAGGCTTTGTAGCCGGTACGGGAGGGTTGGAGCCAAATATTAGCTCATATTAGTTAATATTAGTTCGCCTAAATATATTGATATTCAATATGTTGTCAATTTTCGTTCATATTGGGTTCCATTAGGTTATACAAAAACTGTAACCCAAACTGTAACCCGAAAAAGGAACAACATCCATGGCAAAGATCAACTTTTACTTAAAAGGAGTGCCCTTTCAAGAAACCCTTGCGCATCTGCAAAAAAATGATCAGGAATTGTATCAAGAACTTATTCATCAATTGCGCCCAATCGTTTGCTCCATTTCTTTTGATGGAAGAAGAGAAATTTTTGCTACCCTAATTTATATGAACTTACAATTTTGGTATATTAAAAAGCAAGAGGTGAAATCTGGTAAAGGCTCACCAATTAATCAGAAAACCATCAACGATACATTGGCAGAAAAGCGTAAAAAAATCTATGAGTTTATTGAAGAGGCTTTTTTGAATAACGCATATGTGGAGAAAATGCAGTTGAATGCTTTTTTAAAGAAGAAAAGCTGGATGAAAATTTAGATAACCTGGAAGCCATCTTTAAAAAATTCAAAACAGAACATCGAACAGCAACTGGATATCCAGTAAAATATAGAACCACACAGAAGTACACAACTTTAAAAAATCTTATAGAGCTGTTCCAAGGCGACAATCATTTCATTCCAAATAGAATTAACAATGAGTGGGTAAAGAGGTTTAAAACATATTTACAACAGAAGCATCTAAACGATAATACTGTTGCCAAGTATTTGACCAATTTAAAAACACTCAAGGCCTTTTTGTTGACTATTGGTATAAAGTTACCTGCAGAACTTGAAAAGATGAAAGTGGTGGAAAGGGAGCAAATTGTCAATATTTTGGAAAAGCAGGAATTGGAAATATTGGAGAATTTTAATTTTGAAAATAGTTATCATGCGCAAGTGCGGGATGTATTTTTATTTCAATGTTATACTGGCCAGAGATATTCTGATATAGAAGCAATCACTAGAAGTTGCATTTCAACAAAAGCAGGTTGCAATGTATGGCTTTTAAGTACGCAGAAAACCGATGATAATTTGGTAGTACCCTTGAATAAAAAAGCAATGACCATTTTGGAAAAGTATCAATACCTGGAAACCCCATTACCGCACTTTACCAATCAATACTTTAATCGGGAGTTAAAGGAAATGGCAAAGGCAGCTAATCTTTCCCGGATAGTTAAGCAAGTTTGTTTTTATAATAACCTCAAACAGGAAGTTTCCATGCCGCTTCATGATGCTATCAGTTCTCATATGGCACGAAAGTCATTTATTTCGTTGAGTACACAAAAGGGGATACCTGAGCGATTTGTAAGGGATGTGTCGGGCCATAAAAGTGAACGCAGTTTTAAACGTTATCTGAATTTGGGTGTTGCACATTTAGAGGCGATTTTGAAGGCTTGGGATTAATAAAAGTATTAAGCTCTTAATTGTATTTAACGATTGAAAATCGTACCATATTTCAGTTGAAAATCGT
>JANOYH010000082.1:0-4852 GCA_031428775.1 Bacteroidota bacterium | reverse complement strand
CGGCACCAGGACCACCTGCAGGAGCGCTGCCACCACGTCTGCCACCGCGGGCAGCTTCAGACTGGGCTTCGGCTTCGAGGCGACGGGCTTTTGCTTCGTTCTCATTGTTGCTCTCATCAGATTCTTCTTCATCTTTAGAAGCCTGACGTTCAGCCAAACCTTCTGCAATTGCAGCGATGATATAGTTAGTGATAATGGCGATAGATTTTGTTGCATCATCGTTAGCTGGAACCGCAAAATCCACTTTGTTTGGATCGCTGTTGGTATCCACCATACCGAATGTGGTGATGCCTAAACGCTTAGCTTCTGCTAAAGCGATGTGCTCGTGTCCGATATCAACCAGGAACAAAGCGGCTGGAAGGCGACCCAATTGGGCGATACCACCTAGAACTTTTTCCATTTTTTCTTTATCGCGACTCAAAGTCAAACGCTCTTTTTTAGTCAGGCTTTCTGCGCTGCCATCAGCCAACATTTTTTCAATGCTCTGCATTTTCTTCACGCTCTTACGAACAGTGTTGAAGTTGGTCAACATACCACCTAACCAACGTTCTGTTGCATAAGGCATGTTTACTTTCTTAGCACATTCGCTAACGATTTCTTTAGCCTGCTTTTTAGTAGCAACGAACATGATTTTTTTACCGCTTTTGGCAATTTGTTTCATGGCAGCTGCTGCTTCCTGTAAATGATCTACAGTTTTGTTCAGGTCAATGATGTGAATACCTTTCTTCTCAGCGAAGATATAAGGCAACATCTTAGGGTTCCACTTCTTTTTCAGGTGACCAAAATGTACGCCGGCCTCCAGGAGTTGTTGTTGTAATGAAGTGTTATTTTCCATTGTATGAGTTTGTTTAATTGAATATTAACGTTTACTGAACTGGAAGCTTCTACGTGCTTTCTTGTGACCGAATTTCTTACGTTCAACACCACGTGGGTCGCGCTTCAGCTGACCAGCAGCTTTCAACACTGGACGGAATTCACCGTTCACTTCCAACAATGCGCGGGCAATCCCAAGCTTTGCAGCTTCAGCTTGTCCTTTTAAACCACCGCCGGCGGCGTTGATTACGATGTCGAACTTACCAACTACGTCAGCAGTCTTCAAAGGCGCTTCTACTTGGTTTTGCAAGTAAACCAGCGGAAAATAAGCTTTGTAATCCTTGTCATTTACAGTGATCTTACCATCGCCCTTGCTAATGAACACACGGGTAACAGCTTCTTTACGTCGACCAACTGCGTTTTTTTGTTTTTCCATTATTGTTTGTTTGGAATGTGTTTAAATTAGAATTTCAGTTCTTTAGGTTGCTGTGCAGCATGAGGATGCGCAGCTCCTGCATAAACGAATAATTTCTTAACCATTTTTCGACCAAGACGGTTTTTAGGAAGCATGCCTTTTACAGCTCTTTCCATCACAACTTCTGGTCTACGCTTAATTAAGTCTTCAGCGGCTTCTTGTTTTTGACCACCTGGATAACCAGTATAGTTCATATAAACTTTGTCGTGAAATTTGTTACCAGTTAAAATAACCTTTTCAGCATTGATGATGATTACATTATCTCCGCAATCAACGTGAGGTGTGTAATAAGGTTTGTTCTTGCCGCGAATAACTGCAGCAATCTTAGAAGCTACACGTCCAACGGTTTGATTAGTGCCGTCTACAACATACCAGTTGTGTGTAACGGTAGCCGCGTTCGCATGCTTGGTGGTGAAATGAAGTTTACTCATAATTTTTCTTTTTAATTGAGCCGATGCTATCCCACCGGTCTAAATGATCCCGATTTATTCAGGGCGGCAAAGGTAAGGGCAGGCAGGTTGTTTTTCCAACAATTTAGGGAAGTATTTTTACAAGCACCTTTGTAATTGATTGATTATCAATAATAATTTTGCAATGTTTTTTAATTATGGGGCTAAAACGGTCGATTTTATTGAAATTTTGGGGATGGGAACTGCTGAAATAGTGGATAGACCGTTTATGTAGAAGAACGAAATACAATCATGATGTAGCAAAATCTTCTAGTAAACTATTGTCCCCAGCATCTGCTGCATGCAATGCTTTTAAGTATTGATTGCGCTGCGTGTTAATATCATTATGGCTATTAGCCCCCCATGTAAACTCCGGTAATTTATATATTTTGGAAATGATTAGATCGGCCATCAGGCGACTATGCCTACCATTTCCATTAGCAAAGCAATGGATACTCACTAAACGGTGTTTAAAAACTAAGGCAATTGTTTCTGGTGGCATTGTTTTGTTTTGCACCCAGAATAATGCATCGCTTAAAAGGCTTGATAATGCAACAGGTATCTCCCATTTGTCGACCCCTATATTTTTGTTTGTTTTTCGAAAACTACCTGCCCATGCCCAAACCGCTCCATACATGCGACGATGCAATAGTTTAATAAAGTCTTCCGTAAAGATGGTTTCTGTTTTGAACTTTCGTCCAAGACTCCATTGTATGGCGTCTTCTATATTCTTTTGCTCAAATTCATCAAGCTCACCCCTGGTGGTGATGGTAGGAATAAGAAGTCCTTCTTTTTCGTCTTCATCAAGTGGTGTTTGACCTGGCAGATAATCTAATGCTAGTCCCATAAAATCTTAGGCATTTCATTTTTAATAGCATGAGCCCTTTCCTTGATAGCTTTTTGCAGACGTTTGTCTGAATTCTGCTGATCTTCTAATTTCATTGAATGAGAGGTGCGCATAACAATTCGGGTAGCAAGTTCTGTTGCTTTCTTTTCTACTAATGCAACCAAACTACCTTCATTAGGAATAAAGCCATATACCAATTGAATGTCCATCACCCTGGCAACTTCTCTAAGGGTTTTTAGTGCGATGGTTCCTTCTTTCTCTCTTTTTTCAAGCTCGTGAACACTCTGACGGGTAATCTGAAGTTTTTTCCCAAGCTGCTCCTGCGACATGCCCAACGCTAATCGAGTAGCTTTGATCCATCCTGAAAAAGGAATATCATTTATGTTCAATGAATTTATTTTTTTAATTTTTTCATCTAACTGATTCAATATCAATAATTTTTTCATTTATATGTAAGTTTATATGATTACAATATCAATCAAATGTAAGCTTTAAAATTGACAATTATGATAATTTAGCAGGTTTTAAGTTGACAATATGGTATTCAAGAATTCGATTTTACCTAAGTTTCCAAATCATTTTAGACGCTAACTTTACAGACTTTTTGCTCTTCGATAAAATCTTTCACTCACCTTAGCTTAAATCTCTTGCATGGGCTTTAGAAAATTTCAGGCAGACGCCATTTTCACTGGAACAGAATTGTTGGATGCTGATCAGGTATTAATCACCGACGATAAAGGTATTGTCATTGAAATACTTCCATCTACAGAAGCAGGCGAGAATGTTCAACAGTTAAAAGGATGGCTCAGCCCCGGATTCATCAACTGCCATTGCCATTTGGAATTAAGCCACATGAAGGGCCTCATTCCTGAACATACGGGCTTAGTAGATTTTATCATGGCCATCTTAAGCCAACACCATTTTCCGGAAGATGAAATTTTGCAATCCATCAGCGATGCCGAAACCAGCATGATTCAAAACGGTATTGTGGCCGTGGGCGATATCAGTAATAACGCTATCAGCTTTCAACAGAAATCAACAAATAATTTGGCATGGCATGGATTTTTAGAGATCAGTGGATTCTCGCCACAGATAGCTAATATGCGTTTTGAAACTGGGCTAGCCTACTATCACCAATTTGAACAATTGTTGGGCGATGATTTCAAACTTAGTATGGCTGCTCATGCACCCTATTCAGTTTCCAACAAATTATGGGAATTGATGAAGCCCTATTATAAAAACAAAACCACATCACTTCATAATCAGGAAACAGATTTTGAAGATGATTTTCTCGGTTTTAAAAAAGGCGATTTTACGCGTCTTTATAAAAACTTAAAAGTTGATACCAGTTTTTATGAACCTTCAGGCAAGAGTAGTCTACAATCGGTGGCAAATCATTTTGAAGGGGCAAATAATGCGTTGTTAGTGCATGATACTTTTACAAATGAAACGGACATTGAATTTATAAAAGCGCTTTCTATTAAACAAGCAACCAATTATTATTATTGCCTTTGTGTAAATGCAAATCAATACATAAACAAAGCACTTCCTCCAATAAATAATTTTCGCAAACACCATTGCAGTATTGTATTAGGAACAGACAGTCTAGCTAGCAATCATTGCTTAAGTATTCTTGATGAAATAAAAACCATCTCTAAAAATTTCCCCACTATCCTGCTCACAGAACAATTGCAATGGGCCACATTAAATGGCGCAAAGGCATTGGGATTTGATAAACGTTATGGTAGTTTTGAAAAAGGGAAGCAGCCTGGGGTTAATTTAATTACGGGGATCTATGAAAATAAGATTACTAGTATGAGTAAAATTGAAAGTCCGATAGTCCGGTAGTAAGTTTAAACATCAAATTAAAGTCCTGCGTTTTTCGGGTATCTTGAACCCCCTTGCAGATACCTGCTGCATAACCTTGTGATTTTCAACACCCCGTCACATTGAATAATTTGTGAATATTAGATTGTATGCGTACTTTTAAACATTGTGTGTAATGGCATAAGACACCCAAGTATCAAAAAAAAGTTATAATGACTAAAGCTCGACTTTCATTTATAATCCTTTGCTTACTAATTAACTTTAGTTTAAAGGCTCAGAAAAAAGATTCACTAGCTGTTATGAAATTCGCAACCAATTTTGTGACAGCATTTAATAATTTTAATTGGACAGCTTTTCGAGAATCATTCACTGATGATGCGACTATTTTTTATACATTTTGGAATCAAGCAAGACGAATAAAAGGCAGACAAGAAATTGAAT
>JANOYH010000081.1:0-5929 GCA_031428775.1 Bacteroidota bacterium | reverse complement strand
CTCTCAAATCCACCACTAGCCAGCTCAAAAATGGCATCTTCTTCCCTTTCTTTCTCTAAAACGGTGTTGGCTAGGGCAAAAGAAGTGATATGTGAAATATGACTCACATATGCTACATGCACGTCGTGGTCCTTGGCATTCATATAAACACGGTGCATTCCCATGGCTTGATAAGCAGCTTCCACTATCTCCAAAGCATCGGCATCATTCTCTTCCTTGTTACAAATCACTGTTGCTTTATCGCGAAATGCTCCTTTGGTGGCAGCTTCTGGTCCGCTATATTCAGTACCCCACATTGGGTGTGTAGCTACAAATCTGCCCCTTTTGGGATGGTCTTTGATGGAATTCAAAAGACCTTCTTTGGTTGAACCTACATCCATGATCACTTGGTTATTCGTGTGATCTAAAATGTATGGCAGTATTTTTTCGGCCGCATTCACAGGAATGGCAAGGATAATTAAATCTGATTTTTGTAACGCCTCCTCTAATGAAAGAACTTCATCAACCAGTTGTAAATCCAATGCTTTTTGCTGGTGCGATGGATTTTGGTCAACCCCTATTACCCATTCTGCAAAACCTTGCTCTTTCAAAGCCAAAGCCATGGAACCACCAATTAACCCAATACCAACTATCGCAACACGCATAATTCAAATTTTAAATTTGTTTCACCCTTTCAATTGCTTGTTCAAAACGTTCTACAGAACCACATAAACTAACACGGATATAACCATTACCCGCACTGCCGAAAATACCACCTGGTGTAATAAATACATTGGCTTGATACAATACTTTATCGCAAACCTCAAATCCATCTTTAAAACCAGCGGGAATTTTAGCCCACACAAAAAGACCAACTTGCTCTTTTGAATAATCGCAACCGAGCAGATTAAGTAGCTCAAATACTTTTTCTCTTCTGGTTGAATAGATGGCGTTGATACTATTGTACCATTCTTTTCCCAAACCTAATGAAGTAGCCGCCGCCAATTGTACAGGAAGCAACATGCCACTGTCCATATTACTTTTAAAACGCAAGATCTCATCTATTCTTTCTTTGGCAGCAATCAACATGCCAACTCTCCATCCAGCCATATTCTGGCTCTTACTTAAAGAGTTCAATTCAATCACAATATCTTTTGCACCATCTACACTAAGCAGACTTTGAGGATCTTCATTGAGGATAAAACTATAGGGGTTATCATGACAAATCAGGATCTGGTGTTTTTTACCAAAGGCCACCAATTTTTCCATTAAAGATTTGCTGGCAGGTTGACCAGTAGGCATATGTGGGTAGTTGACCCACATGAGTTTTGTTTTACTTAAATCGGTTTTTTCCAAAGCCTCAAAATCTGGCTCCCAATTGTTTTGAGCTAACAATTCATAGGGTGTTGCAATACCACCCGCCAATTTTACTGCACTACTGTAAGTGGGATAACCTGGATTTGGAATCAAAGCCTGATCGCCTTCATTTAAATAGGTCATACAGATATGCATGATGCCTTCTTTACTTCCAATCAACGGTAATATTTCTGTATCCTGATTTAATGAAACACCATACCATTTTGCATACCAGTCTTTTATAGCATTTCTAAAAATGGGTGAGCCTTTATAGCTCTGATAGCCGTGTACATTGGGTTTGGCAGCTTCTACCTGCAATGTTTTAATGACATCTGGATGTGGAGGAAGGTCGGGGCTTCCAATACCAAGATTGATAATATTTTTACCTTGTTTATTCAGCTCATCAATCTCTCGCAGTTTTTGCGAGAAATAATATTCACCAATGCCTTCTAGCCTTTTTGAAACACTAAATGCCATAACTATCCTTTTACAATTTTTCCTGATTCATAAATCCCGAATATTTTTACACTATTGGTCAAGCTATCAATTGCTTCCATCACTTGATCTAATTGATTACGTTGTTCAAATTCCAAATCCGCATAAAAGCCATATTTAAAATTACTTCCTGGAATAGGCATGCTTTGTAACTTACTTAAGTTGATATCACCAGCAGCTATAATGGTCAATACTTTTGCAAGTATTCCTTTGCTATGATTTGTTTGAAAATAAATGGATGCTTTGTTTGCTTTGGGAATTTCTATCGCTTCTTTCTCTCTTTGTAATACCAGGAAACGAGTGAAATTATTCTTCATGGTTTGGATGTTAGGCGCTAATACATCCAATTCAAATAATTCAGCGGCAAGCTTACTGGCAATGGCTGCAGCATGTTTACCACGATGTTGGTGTAGTTGTTTAGCACTTAATGCAGTATCGTCTGATTCTACCAATTTCCAATTATATTGTTCTAAATATTCCAAGCATTGTAGAATTGCCATAGGGTGACTATGCACTTCTTTGATATCTGCTAATTTCACTCCTGGGTTGACCAATAAATTCTGGCTGATACTTAAATATATTTCTGCTACTACTTTCAATTTGCTTTTCTGCAACAAATTATAGTTAGGCAATATGCTGCCTGCAATAGAATTTTCGATGGCCATGATGGCGCCACTGGAAGCATTTTTATCGGAGGCAGTTCTTATCAGATCGCGGAAAGTGGCGCAGGGAATTACTTCTACGGCTTTGCCATAAATATTTCTAGCTGCTACTTGGTGAAAGGAACCTTCATATCCTTGAATAGCTATACCCTTACTACATTCAAACACAGGCTTTGAAACAGTCAACTTAATACTATTTTCTTTACCCAATTTAATACCCTTTTCTTTTTCCATAATCCTTCCATTTCCAAACCCGACCTATTCGGGCAAAAAAAAACCCGACCTATTGGCCGGGATATGATTTATTAAAGTTTCTTTTTTTAAGCTTTAGCAAACACAACCCGGCTATTTTGTGTAAAATAGAAATAAAAGAAAAAATAAAATCGGGTGTTGTTCAATAATGTTTGCATGATAAATCAAATATAAAGAATGATTTTATTCAAACCAAGCATTTTGCCAAATTATTTAGCTAACGAACATTAGCTTGTATTTGCTTTGATCACTTCCAACTAGTTGGTATATTTTGGGATTTTCTAATGATGGCTTAGGGCAAAAAAAAGGGTCCCTCCGTGGAAACGGAGCGACCTCTAACGATTGCTTGCCATATGAAAAATCGGTATTAAGCTAATTCGAACCGGCAAGCTGAGTCACACATGATCATCAGCACTTAGCTTATCATAAATTACTTCTTAGTAGAATCAACTTTAACAGTATCAACAGTAACAACTGTAGAATCAACTTTAACAACTGTAGAATCAATAACAGTAGTAGAATCAGTTTTAACATCTTTGTTTTCTCCTGTACCGCAAGCTGCAAATGCACCTAGTGCAAGAACGAATAATACTTTTTTCATTTGTTTTGTTTTTTGTTTGAGTGAATTTAATGTTAATACCAGCAGGACATAAAAGGTAACCTAGGAAATGAAATATTTTTTAAAAATAATTTTAGGAGCTATTTTGGGTTACTTTTAACCACTTCATAGTATTAAAGATAGCAACGTGAAAGGGGAACAGAACGAACAAGCATTACTGAAAGGACTGGCCAATAACGACTCAAAAGCCATCGACACCATTTATAAAGACAATTTTAATATGGTTCAGGTTTTTGTGTTGAACAATAATGGTAGTTATGATGACGCAAGGGATATTTTTCAGGAAGCAATGATTGCACTTTATGAGAAAGCTCAAAGTGATTCATTCGTATTAACCTGTCAAATTAAGACTTATGTATATTCCATTTGCAGACGTTTATGGCTTAAAAAGCTACAACAGATGGGAAGATTCTCCAATAAATTGGATAACCTTGATGAAACAGTACCAGTTGAGGATGATTTGGAGATTCACGAAAAACGCAACGCCGAGTTTGCGATCATGGACCGGGCCATGAAAAGCTTGGGTGAACCATGTAAGAGTTTGTTAGAGGGTTATTATGTAAAGAAGATGGGCATGCAAGAATTGGCGGCAGAGTTTGGATACACAAATTCAGACAATGCTAAAAACCAGAAGTACAAATGTCTGTTAAGATTGAAGAAATTGTTTTTTTCGCAATATAATATAGGAGAATAGTATCATGGATGACATTCAATTACTCGCAGCAATAGAACGCTATCTCGGCGGAGAAATGAACGCCGAAGAGCACGCCTATTTTGACGCACTTCGCAAGAAGACACCCGAAATAGACCAGATGGTGGTTGAACATAATATGTTTTTACATCAGATGGATAGCTATGTTGCCTACCAGCAACTTAAACATAGCATACACGATGTGCACCAAAATCTAGTTGAAACTGGCGAAATAAATGAAGGCGGTGAGGTTTCTACAAAAACGCAAGTGGTACAATTATGGAACCGTTACAAACGGGTTACTGCCATTGCAGCTTCTGTTGGCGGTGTGATTGCACTGGTGATCAGTGGTTTGGTTACTTATTTTTCTCCTGTTGTTAATAGCGACCAATTACAACAATTAAGCAAAGACATAGCAATCATTAAAAGAAACCAACAAGTTCAGGGTTCTTTAATTAATGAAGTGACTAGCAAAATCCCTACAGGTGTTAAAGTGGTAAGTGGCGGTACTGGATTCTTAATAGACGCAAAAGGTTTCATCATTACCAATGCACACGTATTGAAAGGTACTTCTACAGTTGTTGTTGATAATAAAGGAAGAGAATTCAACGCAAAAATTGTTCATATCGACAATCAACTTGACTTAGCAATCTTGAAAATTAATGACGAAGACTTCAAACCTTCTAAAAACTTGCCTTATAGTATTGGCAAGAAAAATGCTGATTTAGGTGACGAAATTTTCACTTTGGGCTATCCTCGTAACGATATTGTTTACGGTGTTGGTTACCTTAGTTCTAAAACAGGTTATAATGGCGATTCCTTGAGCTACCAGATTCAAATTAGTGCTAACCCAGGTAACTCAGGTGGCCCCGTTTTGAATAATAATGGCGAAGTGATTGGCGTACTTAGTACCAGACAAGCACAAGCTGATGGAGTAGCTTTTGCAGTTAAGTCGAAAAATATTTATGATTTTGTAGACGAAGCCAAGAAAACAGATACGGCACTTGAAAATATCAGCCTACCCCTACACGCCAATATTAAAGGTGTTGAACGCAAAATTCAGATAAGCAGAGTGGCCGACTGTGTATTCAATGTTAAAGCCTTTAGTCAAAAATAGACAGTTATTTTTTTTAATTATAGTTGAGAACCCTGCCCCACTGGCGGGGTTCTCTTTTTCTATTATATCTTAAACGATTTTTTTTACCAAACACTTTGTCTAGTTCCAATCGCCTTCCATTAAGCCCACAAACTCTTCGGATAAGTTCCGTCTTCTACTAATGCATTAATGCAAACTTGTACATGCGGAGCATCTTCTTTATAGGTAACCCCAAACCATTGTGCAGATGTAGGTACCACTTTTACAATACCCTTACCCGAACGCATGAATTGACCGGTTACTACGGGTATGAAAAACTCCGACTTCAAATTATTTAAATTCTTTTCATCACTCAAAAACTCGGTAAAATACCTTTCGCATACTTCAATAAATCCTGGTGCAAAACAGAGGTAATTCATACTCACTAAACAATCTTCACTTACTTCATGCAATCCCGTCTCGTCTTGATAGGTAATTACCCCAGCTTCATTTCTGAAAATGGAAGTACGTTCATTAATATCTGTCAGATTGTTATTAGCGTCTACTGCACAAACCCCTCTACTCACACTTCCAAAATCACTCAAGGTTTTTTTCAACTCATATCCTACAATACAATATGTCTGCTCATTGCACTGATTTACTAAAAAATCATAAGCTTTATAAAATGCATCTGTTCCGTAATAAACATCTGCATTGATTACGGCAAAAGGTTCGCTAACTTTACCCTTACAACATAAAACTGCGTGTGCAGTGCCCCATGGCTTTGTTCGATCCACAGG
>JANOYH010000080.1:0-6208 GCA_031428775.1 Bacteroidota bacterium | reverse complement strand
TTAAATCAGAGTAGGAATTAATAGCTCGCATCCAAGGGGCTTGTCCTATTTCTATTCCTTGTGAAGCAGCCTTTATTCTTGGATCTTTAAAAAAGGAATCGCCAGCAAATAAAGCTGAAAAATAAATATCTGGAGCAGGGATTTCATCGAGTAAAGCTAAGCGGGACAAGTAACTCAAAAAGCGTCCATCCCCAGCCATATCCCTTACGGTCGTCACACCATTGACAAGCAAATAGTTGAGCCTTGCTTTTGTTATCTCCAAATTATCTCCATCTGAAGGGTCGGTCCCTAAATGGACATGAGCATCAATTAAACCCGGTATAAGATACTTGTTTTCTAAATTGTAATTTATCAATCCTTTTTTATCAATTGAAGATTTGCCATAATCAATTTTTGAAATTAGATCACTCTCAATCGTAATATTTCCAACTCTAAATTCGTTGCTTTGAAAGTCCAAAACATAGGCATTCCTAAGATAAATCCGAGTAGAATCAATTTTATCTTGAGCCTTTAGCGAACTGGAAAATACTATAAAAATTGAATATAGTAATAGGGTTTTTATCATTATATTTTGGTGATTTTCTGGTTAGGAAAGATTTTTATTTCTTAAATTATTTACAATTTAAAAGGGTTGAGAAAAGGAATAATGGCAAAATGATTTTCAAATTCGTTAGAGAAAACCAAAAGTTCAGGAAATATGAGATTCTCTTTTTGCTTTACAGAAGTACTATCCTGAGCGGAAGCTTTAGTGTACAGGATGAATAAGAAAAGTAATGGAAATAAGCTCTTCATGTTTCTCATTGTTTTAAAGGGTCTAAATAGTAATGATATTTTTCGTCATTGAGTTTTGGTCACCTAAAAATTCAAGTGAGTAGTTTTTGTTGGTATTGCTGCCAATGCAATGATGTGCGTTCGTGCTTCTCAAACGCTTTTTCTGTTATATAAATTTGAAGTTCATTCAGTTTGATTCAACATGGTATTCTTTTCTTATTAAAGAGTCAAGAGTCTTGTTTTTTTGTAAGGCAACATCAATGTTCATTCTAAACCAGTCTAAGGAGACAGCATACTGATCAAGCTTATTTATAAATTTTTCAAGAACAATTTTATCATTTGTCAAAAAGTAAGGAGTATTGGGCAACACGACTGCAAGTCTGGTAAAATTTCCGCTCTTAAAATATTCTCTAAATACACTTGATTTGAAGATGTCATTTCCGGCGTCATTAACACCCTGCCATTGTTTCAGTATTAAACTATTTTGCATATCATTTATATAATTCCTTATAAAGCCATCATACTGACTAATTCCATCTGAAACAGCTTTGTTTCTTATCAATCGGAAAGTACCTGAATTTTTTAATTGGTCTATCGTTCTATCAGAATATGTCCATTTTTTATATAAATTTAAGATTACCTGATGTTGGTATATTTCAGTTGCATTCTTATCTAAGTGCTCATTATCTTTTAAAAATGGTATTAATGAGTCAATTTGAATATTAATGTACCCAAATGTAGATTTCATATTCGCTAAGTTTGAACTGTCGGTTTTAATATCTATAACCATGCTTTCCATAAATTCCTTCTCACGGCTATGCTCAATAATATGTTCAAGTTTCCATTCGGCTAAAAATCCACAGAACACAGCAAGGAACAACATTAGAAATTCCCAGAAATAATTTTTCCAGGTTTTCTTACCATGGGTAGCATGTGTATGATGATGTACTTCCATATTTTCAGTTTCTTGATTTTTACTAATAGCTACCGTGTCATTAGTAGGGATAATTTCGTCAGGAGGGTTTTCCGATTGCTTTTTTGTCGGATCATCTAAGTGTTCTTCATCTGTATTTTCTTCCATTTACTTTAAGTTATTAGAGTATTCGATTGCATGACGCACAATGACCGAGTATTGCTGCCTTTTATTATGTCTCATTCTAATTACTAAAAACTTGTTGTTAGTTTCTCAAAATACAAGTTTCGTACACTTCCAGTTGTTAGAAAAAAACCAATAATCTTATTTATTTTATCCCGTGTGAATAAAATATTAAAATCACCATAAAACATATCTTTTATAAACGGAGAGAATTCCATGTCTTCATTTCTTGGAATTTTCACCAGCAAAACACTTTCATTTGCTGTTATTTTATATTTTGTTTCTAATTCTGGGCTGTAAAATTCTCCCTTATATTCTTGTAATTGTGCAGGAGTTAATTTGATTCTATGTATTTTTTCGAATGTTCTGTTTATGTCACCTTCTACAGATAGTAAACATTGTTCATTTTTTGAATTTCCGCTAAAGGCGCATGTGGTTTTACTGTTGAAATCTGAAAAAATTAAATTACTCGATGGCTTAAGAACTGTATTGTCAATCTGTAAATTTCCCTTTTGATAGGTAAGTTCCATAGTCGATTTAGTAGTCATATCGATATACTCGCCAGCCCATGTTTTTACGAGATTACTGTCAGTCTTGAAAGTTATTGTTTCATCTTTTAAACTCTTATCTATCAAAAAGACATCAGCAACTTTGAATGATAAAGAGTTTACCCTAATATTTGCAAGATTAGCAAGCAGTATTACTGAAAAATGTTCATCAGGGAATCGGATAGCAATACTGCGGTAACCTGCATCTGCTCCACTGTGTAGCACTGTCTTGTAACCCTTATATGTGTCGGTGTATAAACCAGAAGCATAAGTCTGTTGAGTTTTATTATTTAATACACCAGTTGTCAGCATTGCATTAATAAATTGATTCCCCCCAACAGGTTTTGTATAAAAAATTTCATCCCATTTGGCTAAGTCTTCCACAGTTGTAAAGAGACTTGTAGCACCGTAAGTATCAAATACAGGGATACTTATTTTCCATTTTCCGTTTTCATCCTTTTTGTAAGCCGAAGTTCTATTGGGTGTAATTTCACTATGGTCGCTATGAAAATGAGTATTGGTCATGCCAAGAGGCTTAAAGAATAATGAATCTGCATATTCTCTTAATGATACACCACTAATCCGCTTAACTGCAGCACCTAATAAAGTATAGCCAGTGTTGCAATAAATTTCTTCATCTCCGGGCAAAAAGTTTAAGGATTTCTGACGGGCAAGCATTTCTAATATATCTTTTTCCGTTATCAAATCATCGTTTCGCCAACCTGCAAAGCTTTGTAGTTCCCATTGGTCCCTCAGTCCACTTGTATGATGCAGAAGATGGTTGAAAGTAATGGTATGCCCAAAATCAGGAACTTCAGGTATGTATTTTCTTATGTCGTCATTTAGATTCAATTTGCCTTCCAGCGAAAGTCGAATAATTGCAGCAGCAGTAAATTGTTTGGAAAGGGAAGCCACATGAAAAATGGAAGAAGGATTGATTGCAATATTATACTCCACATTGGATATGCCATACCCTTTTTTGTAAATGATTTTTCCGTCTTTCAATATCGCCAAAGCACAACCAGGTGAATTTGCTTTGTTATAGGTATCAAAAATAGCATCTACTTTTTTAGATAATGAGTCGGCTAATTGAGCATTGACAATATGGAATAAAAAAATTAAGAATAAAGTACAAAAGAATTTTTGTTTCATTGTTGAGAAGCTATGAGGGTTGTTATAAAATTATTTTCATCATTTGTGAACTTTCCAATAAGATAGCATACAACGTTCCCGGATTGGCGTTGTGGCGAAATTCCGTGATCCGTCAGCCGCCATAACGCCAATGCAGTGTGTGTGCGTTCGTGCTATTGTTCATGTGGAATACTGTTTGTCATCAATCACCGTTATGGCTCATTGTTCGCTCAACTTAAAACTTTGTCATAAACCTGATACATCAATCGCCCTTTTCCTCCAATTGATTCCGCAAAACCTCTTGAGTCCTTATTGCTTTCATTCACCGGAAAATATAGACTGCTTTTTAGCCCCAATGATTCGTGATAGCCATATATCTTCATGGCTATCGCCTTAGCCAGTCCTTTGCCTTTGTGTTCGTCAGCAACTCCGATTCCTAAAATACCTGCCCTATTAAATTTTTTAGTAGCACCTGTCAACAGTTTGAATATAGCAATCAAGCTAACGCTTCCGTTAAAGGTGCGGAAAAGCGGCGTTAAGTCAGGCACGGCAAAGCAAAACCCAGCAGGTTTTCCTCCAACTTCCGCAATCAGTATTTGTTGCGGAGCCAGTATATCTTTCATAGGGCCAAAAAACTCTTTCATTTCAGCATGGCTCATTTTGGTAAATTCCCACTCATGCACAAATGTTTCATTGAGCATATCGGTTACTGTTTCTATGTCCTTATCCCAGTTCTTTTTTGATACAGGTCGTATAACGGCTGCATCATAGTGGGCATACTGGCTTTTTGCTGCTTTGTATTTTTCGCTGGTAAAATCAACATCATAATACCACATAGGGAAAGTTGGTTGATATTTCAACTTTTCAAAATATGCCCGGTAATATTGAGGTGTCCAAGGGAAAGGAAACATTGGATCTTCATCAAATCCTGATACCAAAAATCCCATGGCATTCGGTGCGCCTCCATTGGCTGGGGCGATTATTTTTGTCACTCCTCTCTCTCTCAGCCAATGCTCCGCTAGCTGAATCATTTCTGCTACTTCTTGTTCGGAACCCTCTGCTGCTGCAAAAAATCCGATAAAACCAGCACCAGCCTGCTTTTGGTCTTGAAACTTTCTGTTGATGATTGCTGCACAACGTCCTACATCTTGTCCTGATTTTGAAACAACGAATAGTCCAAATTCCATTTCTTTAGCCATTAGATTTTTTCGGGTAAGAAACTTTACCACATCATCATCTATTTCAGAAATGTAGTAAGGGTGGCCCTTCATTAATTTTCGTTCCAATGAAATAAATCGCTTTAATGCTGATTTATCAGCAGGGTTAATAGAAGTAACGTTGTCTGTATTCATTTTTCTATTTTTTTATGATGCGTAACTCTTTTCGGTTTTCAGCTTGTCCATGTTTACGTATTGAACCTTAAATTTAATCTCTTGCAATAACGTAAAAGGTATGTTTGTCTTTCAAGCATGACGTACAACAAAAAGAAAGTATCCGCAAGGCCCCCGAATAAATACCCTTTGAGTAATCTACTTTGGGCTTAGTGGTATACTTTCGTGTTGACCGATCTCGCCGTTGGCTACTGCTGTTAGGGAGAAAGTATCAACTGGAACGATTCTCTTTGTTGTAATTTAATTTTGTAATTAGTTGTTAGTTTACTTTTCTTTAATAGTTTCAATAGATTCCACTGAACCATTTGTTTTAAAGTTAGGCATTCGATTAATTTATCATGCATTTTTAAGAATATTTTTCGCATATGGGCATTAATTGTCGATTACATCAATGGATGTTTTTATTCAAGTCCCAATCTTTTAGTGACAAGGGCGTGTCTTACCCGTTATCTCCTTTTTTCCATGGTAGATTTGCCAGAAACCTTTTCTAGTACATGAACACTGATAGCACCGCTTTTATTTTGCTTCTTTCTAACAAACATGCCCCAAAAATTATGTTTGCTCAATAGTTTTGATAATTAATTCTATTGTTTTCATTATTTTCAAACCCACCTTAAATACCAAAAAACTTTGGCGTGCTACTTTATTCCCACACCTATTATAAATTCCCCGGGAATAGAATAGCCATTCTCTGTTTTATATTTTCCAATAGAAGTAAGATATTCTTCGCAAGCTTCTTTTTGTATATTTTCAGGAAATTTAAAATACGCTAATGCCACCGGTCCACCTTCAAATGCGGCAGCGCATGCTGCTTCATCTGAGTTATAGTCAAGGGTTGATTGAATCTTAATAATTTTCCCGGTTGAAAAGCCGGCAAGTTCTAAATTTTTTTCAAGCACATTGTCATTGCCTAAATTGAAGAACATCGGGCATACTTCCGATGAAACCCGTTTGTCTACAATCTCAAATATGTCTGCCCAGCCACAATTATCTCTTTTCCCCCAAACAGCCGCAATACTGATGCCTCCTTTTTTAAAAACACTGTACATTTCTTTCAACGCATTTACAGGACTCGGCGCATACATTAACCCCAAGGCACAAATAGCCACATCAAATTCTTCATCATTAACTTTTAATTCTTCAGCATCCATTCTTTCAAACCTGATATTATCGATGCTATTTTCTTTCGATGTATGATCTGCAATCTCAACCATTTTGTCCGAAATATCTGTTCCAAGCACAAACCCTTTGTTGCCAGTTGCTGCTGCAGC
>JANOYH010000079.1:0-9898 GCA_031428775.1 Bacteroidota bacterium | reverse complement strand
CCATTTTGTTGTTTTTCTTTTGGTTGGTGTTGATATTAATTTCAGGCAATTTCTTGCTCACCAATTCCGCCACATCGCCCAAAAAATTATTTTCTTCCGGAATGAACTTATAAAAAAGGGAATCTTTTTTAAGTCTTTGTGCCTGAACTTTATACATGGTTTCCCTGAAAACGATATCAGTTGTTTTTTTGAACCCTGATGCTTCCTCTAAGTATAATTTGTGTAACCAATAGCCCTGAAAAGTTGTTATCAATACAATGGCTACTCCCATTAATATTCTTGACACCAATAAGCCTGAAATTTGAAGTTTGCTCATCCTACTACTTTACAAACCAAAGTTAATGGTCAATTTTACCGATTGTTTCTTTCATTAACCTAAATTAACTAATAATCAAGCTTTCTTAACGCCTAAGTATATAGATTTGGTGGATTAAACAAATCTACATGCGAAGAATCATTTTATCCCTTTCCTGTCTTTTTAGTATAACGATGACAATAGCCCAACAAAAAGAAGGCACTGTTATTTTTGAACGCAAAATAAATGTGTATAGAACGGTAACAGACGAGCAAATGCGCTCTATGATGCCGGAATTCAGAATCAGTAAACACCAACTGATATTTAGTGATAGCGTTTCGGTGTACAAATTAATTCCGGAAGAGGAAGCTCCAGATCCATTTGGAGGCGGCGGTGGTGGCGGTATGCGCATGATGATGCGTTTTGGTACTGACGCGGGCGATTTGTATAAAAATTTCTCACAAACAAAATCAATTCAATCAACTGAATTGGGTGGTAAGAATTTCTTGATTGTAGATACAATCAAACCTCAGCCTTGGAAAATGAGTAGTGAAACCAAACAAATCCTTGGATATAATTGTCACAAAGCAACGCGTAAAATGCCCAGACTAATGATGGGACGAAGAATGACTACTTTAAGTGGAGGGGCACCAGTTGTAGATACTACTAAAAAAATAGAAGCTCCTAAAGACATGGATGTGGTGGCTTGGTTTGCAGATGCCATTATTAGTCCAGTTGGACCAGAGAGTTATGGTCAATTACCTGGCGTAATATTAGAACTAGACGTTGACAATGGAGGTACTGTTTATTTAGCTAAAGAAGTGAAAAAAACAGTTGACACTAAAGAGCTCAAAGAACCCAAAAAAGGAAAAGTAGTTACTCCAGAAGAATATATGAAATTAATGCAACAGATGATGCAGAATCAAGGTGGCGGAGGAATGCAATTCAGAAGGTCTGACAATTAATTCCCTACAGTCCTACCCTCATTTAAATGAAAACCTTTTGAATCTGTGCTTACATAATTGCTGTTTGAAAGTTTAAATAAGGTTAAAGGATTGCATCAATTGCTTTTAATTCTTCTGAAGAAAATTGACTATTGTTTAAGGAAGCTAGGTTATCATTTAATTGTGCTACACTGCTAGCACCAATTAAAACAGAAGAAACGCGATGGTCTTTTAATAACCAAGCTATCGACATTTGAGCCAATGACTGATTTCGATTGCTTGCCAATACTTGCAACTGTTGTAATTGCTGTTGCAATTCAAGCGTAATAACAGATTGCTGTAAGGCACCATGCGCTTTTCCGGCGCGTGAATCAACAGGAATGTCTTTGAGGTATTTGTTGGTAAGTAATCCTTGAGCCAAAGGAGAAAAAGCAATGCATCCCACTCCTTCATTACCCAATAAATCCATCAACCCATCTTCAACCCAACGAACCAATAGCGAATATTTTGGTTGGTGTATGAGACAGGGTGTGCCCGATTGTTTCAAAATATTGATTGCGATGGCAGCTTGCTCAGCTGGATAGTTAGAAATGCCCACATATAATGCTTTGCCTTGTTGAACTGCGGTAGAAAGCGCTCCCATTGTTTCTTCAATAGGTGTATCCGGATCTGGACGATGTGAGTAGAAAATGTCTACATAGTCGAGGTCCATTCTTTTCAAGCTTTGGTCTAAGCTAGACAATAAATATTTGCGTGATCCCCAATCGCCATAGGGACCATCCCACATAGTATAACCAGCTTTTGTTGAAATAATTAATTCATCTCTATGATTTGAAAAATCCTTTTTCAGGATATTTCCAAAGTTCTCTTCTGCCGAGCCCGGAGGTGGGCCATAGTTATTAGCAAGATCAAAGTGGGTAATACCTGCGTCAAATGCCTTCCATAAAATTTGTCGATAGGTTTCGAAATTGTCAACCCCGCCAAAATTATGCCATAGGCCAAGAGAAATTTCAGGTAACCGGATGCCGCTTTTTCCACAACGGCGATATTGCATAGTTTGGTACCTCTTATCAGCTGGCAAATATGACATAATTGAAAATTTTAGGTAAAGATATGTTTTAGCCGAATTGAACTGAGGTCATTGTCAAAGATCCTCCTACTGCTTCGTCATTAAAAAAAGATATGGCGTCTTTATCGGTACTTAGCGCTAATGCATAAATCAGCGGTAGATAATGTTCAGGTGTTGGAATAGCAAGTTGTGCTTCTTTACCTAATTTATCGTAATGCACTAAAGATGTATGGTCTCTATCAGCAATCAGCTTTTTAAATATATCATTCATTTGTAGTGCCCAATCAAATCCAAAGCCTGGCTCATTTAATTTATCCCAAGCAACCAAACGAAGATTATGCACCATATTACCACTGCCAATGATGAGTACGCCTTTTTTTCTAAGCTCCGCGAGCTCTTTTGCCAATTGATAATGAACGGCAGGTGGTTGACTATAATCCATGCTCAATTGTAATACAGGAATATTTGCAGTTGGATACATATGCCTTACAATACTCCAGGATCCGTGATCTAGTCCCCATTCATGGTCAAGTATTACATGGGCAGATTCAATCATATTAACCGTTTCTTGTGCCAGATGTGGACTTCCTGGTGCAGGGTACTGTACTAATGACAAGGCTTTAGGGAACCCACCAAAATCATGAATTGTAGGCGGAAAGTCCATGGCGGTAACCCTTGTTCCTTTTGTAAACCAATGTGCTGAAATAACAAGTACTGCTTTGGGTGTAGGAATTTCATTTGCTAGTTTCTTCCATCGTTTACTAAAGCTATTTTGTTCAATGCCATTCATTGGAGAACCATGACCCACAAATAACACAGGCATAAAGGTTTGCATTTCAGGCAAATCAGCCACCATTTTTTTTAAGCGCAATAAATTATCCATAGGAAAAGTTACAATTACAAAAATCCATAAAAAAGCCCGGAATAAAATGAATTATCCCGGGCTTTCTAGAAAAGATTTTTATAATTTTAAAGTCAATCCAAATTTCCCTGTACTAAGTCCGTTGCCACCCATGAATTCCAAATTCAGTGCAACTGATTTACTCACATAAAGCCTTCCACCAATTTGTCCACCCAATGCTAAACCAGATGTATTATCGCCACCATATCCAGCAGGTGAATTCCAAGCATTAAATCCTATGTTGATACCAGCATAAAAGTCAAACGTTTGAGGAATATTCATAATAGAATTAAAATGGTAATTCGCATTTCCAACAAATCCCATTACTTGCTGACGATAGACAGTATTATTCCATTTTTCATTATAATTTCTAAAGGAAAGTTCTGCGCCAATACTGATGTCTTTATGAACGCCATAGTCTAATCCTATGTAAACAGGAATACCCCAGTTTGACAAACCAACGCCGAAATTTAATTGAGTTTTACCAATAGGCAATGGATTTTGAGCCATTGCTGTAGTTACAATACTAATAAACAATAAAAGGGACACTATATTTTTCATTTTTGGTAATATTTATTTCTGTTATATTATGTTGGTTTATAAAAATTTAGAATGATTTCTTTCACTAATAAAAGAATCAATTTTTGGTTTTGTAACTGTTTCTTCTGAAACCAATTCAGCTGCTTTATTAGAAACGAAACTGGTCATCGCTAGTTGTAGAACAGTTCCAAGAATGGTTTTCACGATGCTGTGGGAAGGACCAAAAAGAATTCTTTTTGAAATAAATCCACCGGCCACACCAACAATAGTACTGAAAATGTTTTTCTTGAGATCTGTAGAAGCAACAACGTTATGAATAGTCGATTTAATGATATTACTTGGCTGCAAACTTTCATATACATTTTCTAAATTAAGCTTGAGAACAACCATTTGCACTTGTTGTTTTTCTTCGAGTAATTGAATATGCTGCTGAAGTGTAATATAATTATTAATGACTATCATAATTTGAATCAGTTAAAAATTCCTTTGATGATTGAATTCCGAATGGGTTCTTTTAACCGCTTTATTCTTATTATATAAATGACAATTGCAACTATCAGGTAAAAAAAAGACGTAAGAAAAAATCCATACGCTGTTTTACCTAGCAGGTCCCCCAATAAAAAGGAACAGCCAATTGAAAGCATTAGCAAGAATAAACTCATAACCGAAACAAGAATGAGCTGTATAGCCACTTTAGAACCATGATCAGCTAATATTTCAATAGATTTCAATTTCCATATTTCTGCCGTAGTGATACTGTAATCAGCCACATTTTCAAAAAGCTGTGATATTGAATTGTTAGTTTGATTCATGAGTATATGCTTAAGTATGCATTGCTTTATTAACTGCAGTCTTAGACAATTCAACTTTTTGTTTACCCTCATTAATCAACCCTTCCACTTCAAGTTTTGCGGTTTCATATTTGTCTTTGATAGTTTCTACGAAATCATCGTATTTGTCTTTCAATTCATCTGCAAAGTCTTCTCCTTTGTTCATGATTTTTTTTCTTGTTCTACAACCTTTATCTGGAGCAAAAAGAATTCCCAATAAAGCACCAGCAGTAATGCCTGCTAAAAGTCCTAGAACAACATTTCCTTGTTTCATAATTTAGATTTTAATGTTTAAACGATTTTTTTACCTTGAATAATTCTAAGCAAAACAGCTATAATAGCAATTACAAGTAAAACGTGTATGATTCCTCCAGTGTTATAAGCAAAAAAGCCAACAGCCCATAAAATAATCATCACAACTGCAATAAGGTATAATAAGTTTCCCATTTTTTAAGTTTTAAATATGACTGAAATAATTACATTGCAAAGCTTCCTTTTTTTAGTTGTTTAGGTCTTACACTATTAGTGATGATTATTACATGATTCACTGATGTTGAATCATGTAATAATTACAGAAGTGCAATAGAATTTTTGAAAGGAAGTAAATTTGGAGCAAAATATACCAGTTAAGTTTCTATTTCAGCCTTAACTTCCCTAACTATTTCAGCCAGCTCTGAATACTCTTTTGAAAGGGCAGTAATTTCAGATTCTGTTTTTTCCGCTAGGTCAATAACGGTATTGCTGGCAGGCTCGTGCGAGGATATGAGCTCATTCAATTTCAAGTGTAGGGTTGCTGAAAATTTATTAAAGGATTTTTGAATTACAAATAAGCTTATAAATGTAATTCCGAAAATGAAGTCGCCTATATTTTCTTGAAGATCGCCGTCAAGTATAATATGATTTCCCCACCAAAATAAAACCAACAATAATGCCAGTACAAAGGAGATAGAACTACCCAATATTGCTGTTGCTGTTGATGTAACTTTTTCAAACGTTTTTTCGGAGAAGTGTTTAATTGTCATAGTTCATGTTTACATCCTATCCATATACCAAGTGAGTTCTTTTTCCATTCGCTTAATATTTTGTATTGTACCAATAATTTTTTCTACCCGCATAAAGGCAGTTTCACTCTTTACAACATAATCAAAAGCATCATGACGCATACATTTTACGGCCACTTCAATTTTATCTTGGCCTGATAACATGATAATAGCAATAGTGGAATCAATCTCTTTGATCTTATCAAGCGTTTCAATACCATTCAGTACGTTTTTCTCTACCCCATCTAAATTATAATCCAACACAATGACATCTGGCTTTTCCGATAAATTTGCAATACACAATTCCCCCGTTCTGAAAGTACGAACTTCATAATGGGGGGAGTCCATAAAGTCAATCTCGAGTGCTTTAAGAAACACCACATCATCATCAACCAGAAATATGAGCATATTTTTACTTGTATTCATACATTAGAAAATTGTAAGCATTGCAGCTTTATGGTATTGGAATTATTGATGGGATGGTTATTTTAATTTGTTTTTCAAAGTATTGATACTCTTCCATGAGTTCTGTACAGGCAATATTGCAAACTCTTTCAAGTTCAAAAATTATTGAAGGCAATACTACTTTTTCTTTTTTTGTTTCTGCGAATTCTTTTAGTTCTTTAGCCATATTTTCATAATCGTTGCCTATGCCCATGATTGAAAATGAAGGTATTAGTTTGTGCATAGTTGACTGCAACAAATCCCATTCCTTATTTTGCCAACTATTTTTCATGGTTGAAATCAATAGTGGTGTTTGATCTAAGAATAAGGAAATCATTTCCATCATTAAGATTGGATTTGATTTAGTCCTTTTTAACAAAGACGCCAAATCAGTATACCTAACTATTGATTCAATTGCTTTTTCAGTGATTTCAAGTTGTGGCAATAAATTAAGTTGATTTTTTTTGATCAAACTCAATATTTTACTATATAATAAACGATCATCAACTGGTTTTGCGATATAATCATTCATTCCAACCAATTTGCATTTTTCTAAATCAACCGTGGTAACATCCGCTGTTAATGCAATAATTGGAATTTCCGACTTCAGTACATTGCGTATATATTGCGTAGCATCAAACCCATTCATTTCAGGCATTTGCAAATCCATCAATATAATATCATAGACAGTTAAAGCCATCATTTCAATGGCAATTTTTCCATTAGCTGCAATATCTTTTTCAAACCCAAAATCATCTAAAAGGGTTTTCATAAGCAACTGATTAAGGGGAATATCTTCTACAACCAACACCTTAATTTGATTTATTTCAATTTCCGATTCAGCAATCTCAATTATGGGTTCGGCTTCAAGCAAGGTCTTCTCAAATTCTAATTGAAAACTAAACTCAGACCCAATGTCAATAGCGCTATTGACGGAAACCAAGCCACCTTGATTTTCTACCAATTGTTTAACAATGGCCAATCCCAAACCAGTTCCTCCATAAAGCCTTGAAGTGCCACTAGAAGCCTGTTGAAAATTTTCAAAAATGTGTTCCATTTTTGATGCTGAAATGCCAATTCCAGTATCCTTAATGGAGAACAATACAGAAACAGTATTTGATTTATTCTCCAACAGTTTCACACTAACTGTAATGGAACCGGTAGCAGTAAACTTAACAGCATTACTGACCAGATTCAATATGATTTGGTGTAATCTTACAGCATCGCCTAAGAGAACGTCTGGAATATTCGGATCAACCTCTTTGATCAATATCAGATTTTTTTCATGAATCTTAGGTTCGAATAGATGCAGCATGGCAGAGATAGAACGGCTCAACTTAAATGGCACTTTTTCAAAAACCATTTTTCCTGTATCTACTTTTGCTAAATCTAGGATGTCATTTATTAAAACAATTAAAGCATCCCCGCTCATTTTAATTGCTTGTAGGTATTCTAATTGCTTTATGGATAAGTCCGTTTTGAATAACACTTTAGTAAACCCAATAATGGCATTCATTGGAGTCCTTATTTCATGACTCATATTAGAAAGAAACTGTTGTTTTGATTTAACAGCCTCGCTAGATATTTTTGTGGCTTCCTCTGCCTCACGCTTTGCATCAACAGCTATTTCAGTAGCCAATTCAGCAAAAACTTTTGCCTCTACCATTTCTTTTTCAATTCTTTTTTGTTCTGTAATATCACGTGCAACAACAACTGCGCCTAATACTTCTCCTTCAATATCTTTATAAACAGAACCATTAAAAAGAACATCTGTAAGCTTGTAGTCTTTAATAGTTAATGGAAAGTTTTTTACAAACCCCTTAGCAAATACTGCTTCGTATACTTCCATTGCCTTTTTGGGCTCAGTGAAGTAATCGAAAAAATTGGTGCCTTTAAGTTCTTCTCTACTTTTTCCTGTAATGCTAACCAAAGCATTATTCATATCCATAATCTTACCCTCTGTACTAATAGTAACAAGTGGATCAAGACTTGCTTCAATTAAACTTCTGGCATATTGTGAACCTTTTGTATGCATTTCAATTGGTGATTTAATTCACTTCAATAATAATAAAGAAAATGTTTTAAACTTATAATTCTTCTATAGGATTTCGCTTTCTATCTTTTAAATTTTTGAAATGAGTAGGACTCAACCCCGTCACTTTCTTAAACTGATTAGACAAATGTGCTACGCTACTATAGTTCATTTTCCAAGCTATTTCAGTAATATTCATTTCTCCATAAATAATTAGCTCCTTAATTCGCTCCACTTTGTGAGAAATAATATACTGTTCAATGGTTGTACCCTGTACTTCAGAAAATAAGTTCGACATATATGTGTAATCATGCGATAATTTGGCACTTAGAAAATCGGAGAAATTGATATTGATCATTTCTTCAGAATAGTGCACCATGTCAATGATTACATTTTTAATTTTTTCAATTAAAACTGCACGCTTGTCATCCATCAATTGCATGCCAGATTTCAATAAGCTTGCACGCAAAATTTCCCTTTGTTCTAAAGTAACGGTTTCCATCACCTCAACCTCACCCAACTCAGCAATAATAAAATGAAAACCTAGTTCCTTAAACGCTTCTTTTGCTGCAATTTTACAGCAATTACTAACCATGTATTTTATATAGAGTTTCAAATAGATTGAGGTTTATAGTCTACTATAAAGGTCAATCGAGATTGCCTTATATTTCTTTCATAATTATAGTGAAATGTTGCATAATTCACTGATTTTAAGATTATTGGTTGTTCACTAAGCTATCCTTAGTGATTTGAGCACCTGAATCCTTTAAAAGCTTCTTTTGTTGGTTTATTTTCTCTTGTCTTATTTTTTCTGCCTTTTCATCTGCTCTTTTTTTCTTGTTAAAATATCCTTTCAAGAGAAAATTGCTTTTTGCAGCCTCCATATTTTCGCTTAAGCTCTTAGATCCAGTTTTAAGATTTGTCATAGTAGTATCTAAAGAATTGGCAAAAGACTCATCACTAACTAATTTTGAAAGTGCCCCTTTCCCATCATTCATTTTTTTGGTAAATACAGCGAACTCTTCTGAACTGTTTTCAAGGTTTATTAAAGTTGCACCTAAACTTGCAGCATATACATCATCTGAAATTAATTTCGAAAGGGCACCTTTACCATTATTGATCTTGTAAGTAAACCCTGCCAATTCTTTTGTAATAATTGCTGCATTGTCCACACTTGTTTTTAACGAATTCATGATATCTTGCATCTCTGTTGCCTTTATTGATTCAATAGCATCGCCATCTACAATTGATGCTGATTTACTTTTTCCGGAAGATATAGTTAATACTTTATCGCCCATCAATCCATCAGAACCAATAGATGCTTTTGCATCTTTATGTATAAATTCCTGTACATTCTTTCTTACCACCATTTCCACTAATACTGAACTATCGTTAACAAACACAATACGATCTACTGTACCTATATTTATTCCTGAAAATCGTACATTATTGCCTTCTTTCAACCCACTGACAGATTGGAAAAATGTTTTCATCAAAAAAGTAGAACCGAATATGTTCTTCTGTTTACCAACAAGATATACTGTTACCAATAGAATGGCTATTCCAATGGTTACAAACATGCCAAGTTTCCAAATAAACCCTGATTCTTTTTGCATATAATTAATTTATTTCGTCATTCAATAAAGAAAGATTGCACCCTTTCGTCTGCACTATTTTCCAATTCTTGATAAGTACCAAGCATGATAATTTCGCCTTCAAACAAAACAGCTAACTTATTACCAGTTCTTCTTGCACAAGCCAAATCGTGGGTAATAATGATAGAACTTGTTTTGCGCTTTTTTT
>JANOYH010000078.1:0-34535 GCA_031428775.1 Bacteroidota bacterium | reverse complement strand
CAATACCGAATATTTTGATGTGGTGGGTTATAATAGTAAGCGCTTTAATATGATGGCAGGAATTAGTTTTGGTCTTTAAATGTTTACAAACGGCTATAAACGTTTAAATACCGATTAGTTGTTCTCCTGTTCAGCATATTTGTTTTGTCAAACCGGATAAGCCCGGCATCAAAAACAATAAAATAGCAAGGCGATGTACGCAATGAAAAACAAAGTGCAATTGATCGGAAATCTTGGTCAAGCACCAGAAATTAAAACTACAGAAACAGGAAAGAAACTAGCACAGTTCTCTGTGGCAACCAATGAGAGTTATCAGAATGCTCAAGGCGAAAAAGTAACGGAAACACAATGGCACCATGTAGTGGCTTGGGGCAAGTTGGCGGAAATTGTAGAGAAGTATCTCGACAAGGGCAAGGAGGTTGCCATTGAAGGAAAATTGGTGAACAGAAATTACACAGACAAGCAAGGAGTGAAACATTATGTTACCGAAGTGGTAGCGAGCGACCTTTTAATGTTGGGTGGAAGCAAAAGCGTGGCGCAAACTGAATAAACCCAATCTGGGCCGGGCAGGTAGGATGGTCCGGCCTTTTTAAAACAAACTACTGTATGCAATCAAGAGTAATTGATTGAATGTGACTGTATCAATGGATTCGTCAATCAGTGCAATTAGTTCTGGGAATTCTTTCCCTTGTGCAATGCAAACCAATTGTTTATTATAAAATATTTCACGGATGTTTCCTGGCGAACCATGCATGCCACTATTTAAGATTTGGAAGGGTTGGCCTTTCAAGACGCCATTCAATTCGTGACTATAAATTTGTATACCCTCTTGCACAATTGTAGAAACTGTAATGTCAGTGCTATCAATCGAACTATACAATTGATGATAGAATCGATTTTTACTGGGGTATTTTTTGTTTGCTTCTACTGAAAAAATGGCGATAGTATCTTTGTCTTGTAACAGCACATGAAATGCACCTGGAAGAAAGCGAAAAGGCAATCCTGTTTTTATATTTCTTGCAACAAAAGAATTCGAATAATTATCCATTTCTAGATAAGCCAACGTTTGTAATAAATAGTTTTTATCCGCTAAAATGTCACGACTTTCCTCTCTTAAAAATAGGGGTTCTCTTACTTGGTTGTCAAATATGCTTTGTAATAATTTACTCGGAATAGGGCTTTGTTTTTTACTCCTCAAAACTATAGGTTCATAAACGGGCGTTTGATACCTAAGATATTGTAATTGATTGTTTTTGATGTACTGAATAATTCCCTTATTTACATTTGTAGAGTGCTTGACAGCGTTTTTAATATAAGGCTGTATGAAATTATCAGCCGTGATTGCAGGAACAGTCGTCATTTGTATTATTTCCGTTTCATTACTACTATCAATTAAAATGGGCATGCAAACTTCCAACAATTTGGAAAAACTTTTTGGGGATATTAAATATTCTGGATGAAGGAATCCGATGACGATTGTTTTTCTATTTCTAGATAACACCACATTTAATTCTCTATTCATTATCAATTCACCATTTGCTGAAATTAATTTACCCTGAAATTGAAAGAACCCAACGGTTTGTTTCTGTAATAATTCTTTGATAAAGGCACTGTCCATTTCTGGAACTTTTAATAATGCACTCAATGGCATTTCAGTAATTGTTAGCTCGAAATTTGTTTTTGTACTTCTGCTAGGTTTTACAACTGGTTGCTTTGTTGACTTAGCATCAACCTCCTTCAATTCTTCTTGATAAATTGAAAAGTTGTCGCTTTTTACCATTGGTTGCTTAAGGAACTTGCGACTAAATGAATCCAAAGAGCTAATTAGTTGTTTGGATATTTCGGGTATTTCCAGAAAGCTGAGGGTTTTGCCTCCATAGCTTTGATATTTTATGGAAGTCAATTCAATAGGCAATTGACCCATACAATCTATACTCCCGATGAAGAGCAAAAGCAATAGGTAACATTTATGTCTCATTACAATAGGTTAGTTCTAAGGTAAGTATATAGCAAAACTTGTGCTAGGTTGAGTCTAGAAAGGAAAAATATCAAAAAAAGACAACAATTATTCGAATTGATCTATCCTATTTACAAATTAAAAAGAGATTCTTATATAATTATGGAGACCCAATTTTCATTGAATGAGTAACAGTACCTTTAAGTAAGCTTTGGTAAATCAATTGAAAAGCATTTAATATGAAGTCTAGTATCAGGTCAATCGGGTTTAAAATTCTTAAGATTTCAAGTATTATAGTTGCTTCTTTAATTGCTTTGTTATTTATAGCCCCTTTTCTTTTCCCCGAATCCATTTCAAATTCTATCAAAACCTTTGCAAGAAGTCGGTTAAAAGGCGATTTACAGTTTTCAAAAGCACGATTTTCCTTTTTTAGTCATTTTCCTGCCTTGACATTGAATTTGAACGATTTTGTGTTGAAGGGGTCTGAGCCTTTTCATGTAGACACGTTGCTTTCAGCCAAACAAGTGTCGCTCGGTGTTGACCTGATTTCTCTATTTGGATCAACCATAAAAATAAATCAGATTTTTGTTAATGGAGGGTTTATCAATATTGAATTAAATGCAAATGGGGATGCGAACTATAATGTCTATATCGCACCAAAAAATAATAGCAAGGAAAATGGTGATACCGGTTCAACGGCATTAAAAATTGAAAGAATTGTCATAGAGAAAACGCATTTGGTTTATGACGACCTTTCAATACCCATGCATATTGATGCTGGTGGTTTTGATTACGAAGGAAAAGGAGATTTTAGTAAATCCATTTTCGATCTTAAGTCCAAATTATCTGCAAGTGAAATTGATTTAAACTACGATAAACAAAACTATTTTGTTTCTAAAACAATCAGTGCCAATCTGATTACCAAAATCAATACCAATTCTCTTGAATTTTTATTTGAGAAGAATGATTTATTTATCAATCAATTACCGCTCAATTTCAAAGGTCGTTTTGCTTTTCTTAAAAACGGATATGAATTAGATTTTAAGTTGCATACAAGTGAAACATCTCTTCACAATTTTATCACTGCATTTCCTCCGTCCATTTTGGAATGGTTAGACAAAACTGAGGTAAAGGGAGCAGTGAATTTTAATGCCATTTTAAGTGGTCAATACAATGCAGAAACCAAAACAGTACCCAGTTTTAGTATGCATCTTGGAATTCGCGATGGATATATTGCTAATTCAAAAACCCCAGAGCCACTCAAAAATCTGTTCCTCAATTTAGACGCTGGGATCACAGGATTTAATATGGACAGTCTTTATGTGAACATCGATTCTATCTACGGAAATGTAGGAAAAGACTATCTCAGTGCGGTGTGTTTGATACGAGGAATTAATAAACCCGAAATACACGCCAAATTGAATGCGGATATGGATCTAGAAAAATGGCAGAAGGCAATAGGCTTGAATAATTTGCAATTCAAAGGGCATCTTTCTATGCATGGTAAAGCAGATGGGATCTATTCACGAGGGCAGAATCCAAAAAAAATCAGGCCCGACACGATTATCACTTCCATCCCAAATTTTCAATTCAACGCTAGTCTCAAAGACGGATATATGAAGTATGCATCCTTGCCAAAAGCATTGGAAAAAATTAGTTTTGATTTGGTTTCAGAATGCCCAACTGCAGATTATAAAAAAGCCAATACCAATATCAATAATATTAATGCCTCAGTCGAAAAAAATTATCTCAAAGGGTTTATGTATTTCAGCGCAGCAGATGATTTTCCAATGGACGCAGATTTAAAAGGGATATTAAATTTGGCTGATATCAAACTATTTTATCCCATAGATAGCCTTACTTTAAGTGGAATCATTCATATGGATATTAAGACAAAAGGGAAATTCAATTTAGCCAAAAAACTATTCCCGGTAACCAATGCCCATTTGGTGATGAACAATGGAATGATACTAACAAAATACTATCCTCATCCAATTGAAAAGATCAATGTAGATGCAACCATTATAAGTACAGGCATTTCTGCAAAAGATATTTCCCTAAAAATACAACCCATTGGCTTTGAATTTGAAGGACAGCCTTTTAGTATTAGTGCCAATTTGAAAAATTTTAATAACATACAATATCATGTTGTATCAAAAGGAACTATTGATATCGGCAGAATATATAAAGTATTTTCTCAAAAAGGATTAGATGTACAAGGCAAAGTGATTGCTGATATTAATTTGTCCGGTTTACAAAGTGACGCGACCGCAGGAAAATTTGAACGTCTAAAAAGTTCAGGAACACTTCAAGTAAAAGAAATGATTGTAAGTACAGATTTTTACCCTCATCCATTTTATATTAATAAAGGAATATTGCGGTTTAAAGAAGACAAAATATGGCTTGAAACATTTTATGGTAAGTACCTAACTTCAGATTTTACCCTGAATGGCTATTTGAACAATGTTATTAATTATGCAATCAAAGACCAGCCCATTCGTGGTCAACTAAACTTAGTTAGTAAACAAATAGTGGCAGATGATTTTATGGCTTTTGCAGATTCTTCATCAAAATCAACCTCATCAGGTGTGTTTTTAGTGCCCTCTAATCTAGACATTGTATTTATAGCCACTGCAGCTTCTGTCAAGTACAATGGAATGAATTTAACAGATGCAAAGGGCGAAATGGGCATCAATAAAGGCCAACTAACTTTGAAAGAAACCGGATTTACATTGATTGATGCGCCGGTAAGAATGGATGCAACTTATAAAGCGATATCTCCCAAAAGGGCTGAATTTAGTGCGCATATTATTTCCTATGATTTTAGTGTGAGCAAAGCATATAAAGAAATAAAATTGTTTCACGATATGGCTACAGCGGCAGCAAATGCCGAAGGAATAGTTTCGATAGATTATCAATTAAAGGGAAAACTAAACGACCAAATGATGCCAGTATACACCTCTTTAGCAGGACAAGGTGTATTGTCTATTAAAGCGGTTAAGTTGAAAGGCTTTAAAATGTTTAGCGAAGCTGGTAAAGCGGCGAATAGAGATAGCCTTACAGGTAATGCAGCGCTTTCTAAAGTGGATATTAAAACCAGTATTAAAAACAATCTCATCACGCTGGAAGAAACAAAAATTAGGATTTTTCCTTTTCGTTTAAAACTAAGTGGCCAAGTGAATTTTAATGGTCAAATGAATCTTAAATTTCGACTGGGCTTACCACCATTTGGAATCTTCGGAATTCCTATGACGGTAACTGGTACTCAATCAAAACCGATCATAAAAAGAGGCAAAGGAAATGATAGCACCAATTTAGTTGAAGAAGAAGACAAGGATGATGCTAATTAAATAAGTGATTACAATTTAGTTTATATCTATTTGGGCATATGCATTTTAAATGCATGATACATTCTTGTCCGATCAAACATTTTTTCATTATTTGAGATGAAAACAGTGGCTACTCCATTGCCGATGAAATTGGTAATGGCACGGGCTTCCGACATAAATCGATCAACACCTAGTAATAAGGCAAGTCCTTCTATAGGAATCACTTTTGTAGCAGTTAGTGTTGACGCCAAGATTACAAAGCCGCTGCCTGTTACGCCTGCTGCACCTTTTGAAGTGATCATCAGGATCCCTATAATTACCAGCATTTGGTGTATGCTAAGGTCTATATGATATACTTGTGCCAAAAACAAAACAGCCATCGATAAATAAATGGAAGTCCCATCAAGGTTAAAGGAATATCCGGTAGGTACAACAAGGCCCACAACTGATTTGTGACAACCCATGTGTTCTAATTTTTCAATTAAGGAGGGAAGGGCTGATTCTGAGGATGAAGTGCCAAGTACAATAAGCAATTCATTTTTTATATATCCCATGAATTTCCAAATAGAAATTTTATAATACTGTAGGATACTACCCAATACGATAAAAACAAAAAGGCCCATAGTTATATATACGCAGATCATCAATTTTGCCAATGGAAAAAGCGTAGCGATTCCATATTTGCCAATGGTAAAAGCCATACCGCCAAAAGCGCCTATTGGCGCAGCTTTCATTACCCAATGAAGGCCCTTGAATATGTATTTTGAAGCAAAATAGATGGGCTTTAATATCTTTTCTTTGTTTGATTGCTTGCTAATTACCATTCCAGCAACTATGGAAATTAATAGCACTTGTATGGTAATATTATCTTTTAAGAACTGCAACCATGAAATGGAAACATTGCCATTGTATTTAGACACGTCAACTTTGTTTACTAAAGTGGTATCTACGCCTGAACCGGGTTGAATAATATGTGCTACTATTACGCCAATCAATAAGGCTAGGGTAGTAACCACTTCAAAATATAAGAGCGCTTTACCTCCAACTCTTCCAACACGTTTTAGGCTGTCCATTCCACAAATCCCTGTGATAATAGTTACAAGAATAATCGGGTTAATAAATATTTTAATGACCTCAATAAAATATTTTCCTAGTGGTTGCATTGCCACACCAGTTGCTGGAAAAAAATGTCCGAGCAAAATTCCCGCAGTAATGGCAAATAAAACCCAAAAAGTAAGGTTGGTTAAAATTTTCTTCGTCATTTTATTATTTTGTCTCTTTTCCTGGAATCACTTCATTAACTACCTTAACACAAAACTGAATAGTTGCTTCTGATAATTGCATTATTCTAAACGATTCTCCGTCTTTGTCTATATAATTATAAACTGTGGGATATTTCTCTGGAATTTTACCAGCTATTTGTTTAATGAAGCTAAGTGCAATCAGAAAAGTTCCCATTGCTGAGGGATGCGATCCATCTACATTGAATAAGTCAACTTCTTTTTTCAATGCTAATGCTTTAGCCCAACAATTTCCAACTGGAACAACGGTTGCTTCTTGAGTCCTACCCAGTTCCTGATACACTTCATTGATGGCATTTTGTGTTTCAGGCGTTTTTTGTCGTGCCCAAGTATTGTATAAATAGGGTTTTGCACCTTTGCGTTTAATTTCATTTGAAAACAATTCACCAAAATACAATACACTGTCTCTATGTTCTAATGGCCACATACTATTGTCTTGTATGACAACTATATCAAACTTCCCCTCAGCAATTATTTTACGTGATTTTAAACCCTTTCTGCTATTCCAATGGTCGCCAAGTGTGGATCCACCATAGACTGATTTTCTACAAATTATTTTGGTATCAAGGCTGTCTGATATTAGACCAATCATCTGTATTAAGTTATTATAATACACATAACTATTACCCACAAACAAAACGCGTACAGTATCTTTTGATGCTGCTGTAGCCTGGCAAGCAGTTATAAATAATAGGAGTACAAACAAACTCTTGATTAGATTTCTTTTTTTAGAGAAATGCATATTTAACGATTAATTGGTGTTGGATCAAAAGTGGTTGGTAATGATTTTGTCATAGACGAGTTTACATCTATTTCTACTTGTGGATAAATGAAACGTTGCGGAAATTGGGTGCCAAAATTTAAGGGAACTGCTACCCGAATATCATTTTCTTTAAATGTACGTCTTAGATCAGTAAAGCCTTCAATTTGGCCAATAAAAGTTACATAACGTTCTTCCATAATTTCTCTCAGCAATGCACGATCTTGTGCTAGCGTAGGTGTTTTACTATTCTCCATTCCACCTGCAATAAAATCTGCAGTTAAATAGGGGTCGTAACGAAAATTTCCAGGTATCAAATAAGTGGTATTGATATTGGCACCAGTATTCATATATGCTCTATAGGTATTCAAACGAGCAAGGCCCGCATTAAAGCCATTTATTCTCGTATCAGCTTCTGCCATGATAAGCAGATTCTCTGCATAACTTGCCATTGGAAAAAAGGTATTTTGACCAAAGAAACCATTTACTGTAAAATTCAGGTTTGTAGCAGAATTATATAGATAACTCCATCTTGAGCGTTCTACTGTTTTTGTATTTCCGCGATAATTGGTAGCAGTAGGATTGATTAAATTGACACCATACATACCTGTTGCATCTATCCAATTTGGTCGGTCGAGCGACAAGAACTGAAAGTAAAGATTAAAGGCACCCCTGTTTGTAGCATAATGAGGTGCAAGAAAATTATTTGCTTGGGTATTAATGCCATTTTGCGCACTGGCCAGTGCTTTTGTGTAATCTCTGGTATGCAAATAATATCTGGCCTTTAGTGAATTGGCAGTTTGAACCCATTTACTCATCACTCCTGCGAAGTGTATATCCTGTGCGGCGAAATCAATAAAAGCTGATGAATTTAAATTAACAATAGCACTGTCAAGTAAAATCTGCAAAGTTGCATATACACTTGATTGGGAATCAAATGCAGGGTTGGAAATATTTTCATCTGAAGCCTGACTATACGGAATGTCTCCCCAAAGTGCAGTTGCTGTACCCATTAGGTTTGCTTCTATTACTTGTGCCACCCCTAACAAACGACGGTTATTCACTGCAAGGGCTTTGCCTTTGAGGACCTTTATATTTTTATAATCACCAGAATAAATACGTCTCCAAGCATCATCAAAGTTTCTAGCGATCACGGTATACTGATGATAACTCTGGTATTGTTGTGTATATCCTCTGAAATGGCCAGACCACATGCCTGCAAACCTTGCCATATCACCTTCCTGGAGATTCATATTCCCTACCATGATACTGGTTAGCATGCTATTGGCATCTGCATCGAGTGGATTATTTGGGTCTACATTGATTCCCTCTACCATTTTGCTGCAAGAAACAAAGGTTAATGTTGCGAGTAAAAGACTATATAAATACTTTTTCATACTATACTATTTGTGGTGAGCAATTAAAATGTCAGCTTGATTGTAAAGAGAATTGAACGTGTTGGAGGGTTTACAAAATAAATAACGCCTCTTCCAGAAGATGAACCAGATACATTTGAATCGGGGTCATAGCCATTTACATTACTGATAATGAAAAGATTTCGTCCACTCAGTTCTAGTCCAATGGTTTGAATACCTAATTTTTGTTTGAGTAAATTGCTGGTTAGGTTATAGCCAATATTGATTTCACGAAATCGTGTCCAAGTGGCGTCTTCTAAAAACTGTTCTCCTACATTTCCAAACCATCCACCCGGACCAGTATACCAACTCTGATCTAATGCAACATCTCCTGCTCCAAAATTTTTGATATTACCTCTGAAAGGAGTACCTGCAGTGATGATAGTACCGTTGTAACGTTTTAAGTTTGTTGCAGATGTTCTTTCAAATCCTGTTGTAGCACTAGTTCCATAATCAAGCAAAACGGCTTCTGTGCCATTTATTACTTGTCCACCTTGAGAGTGTTCAACCAATGCATTCAAATAGAATTGTTTGTATTTGACATTGAAACCAAGTGCACCACGCCAATCTGGGTTAGGGTCGCCAATAGGACTAGCCGTTGGGTCAACTACTGGAAATCCATTTGCATCTAATGTCATTTTACCTGAAGCATCTTTTTGAAAAGAGTTAGAGTACAATACACCCAATGGATAACCTTCCACTGCACGAGACGAGACGCCTGCACTACCGCCCAATGTAATTGAACCAGCTCCGTTTAAAAAGGTCACTAAATTTTTGTTACGGGTCCAGTTTAGGCTAAGGTCTACTGTCCAATCTTTTTTCTGTAATAAATTATATCCAAGGTCAAATTCGAACCCATTGTTTTGTATAGTTCCAGCATTAGAGTAGGTGGTATTAAAACCTGTTGATGGAGATTGTGTTACTGAAATGAGTGCGTCTTTTGTTTCATTTTTGTAATAGGAAAAACCTAAAGAAAGTTTGTTATTTAAAAAACGTAAATCCGCTCCGAGCTCAAATTCATTTTTGCGTTCTGGTTGTAGAAAGGGGTTACCCTTGTCGTCATTCTGCACATAAGATCCTGTACCATATAAAGCTGGATCTAAAGCACCACCCAATCCATCACCCCATGTACGGGAAACATAATTAGTAGAGGTCTGATACGACAATGGCTGAACACCCACAATGCCAAATGAAGCACGTAGTTTTCCGAAAGAAAGCCAGTTAACATTTTCAAATGTCTTTAATTTAGTGAATTGCCACGCTACATCAGTAGAAGGATAGAAAAATGATTTTGGTGCTTGTTGTCCAAAAGTAGAGGCTGCTTCTAAACGACCAGTTGCATTTACAAATAACTGGTCATTCCAAGCAAGGCCAATACTGGTATATCCTGCATTGGTAAGTCTATTTAGATAACGATCAACAGTTGAAATATTTGCTGGTGTGGCATTATTAAAATCTTGCGGACCTTCAGCTAAGATGAAGTTCAAAGATTGTCCACCAAGGGTAGTTGTCTTCAGGCTATTATAGTTAAAACCCAGCACCATATTTCCTGAAAGCTTGTTGGAGAAATCGTAATTCGCCCTTCCAATAACGTCTAAATTGAATTGAAATTCAGAATACTCTTCTCTGCTATATTGTCCAGTTATGGCATTGGCAGAATAATAAGGAAAGTAGTTGGTTTGTCGGTCTGTAAAATAATCTAGACCCGCACGTGTTGTTAATGTAAACCAATTAACGGGTTTTATATTGATTTCAGTGGCATTGATAAAACGGTTAACAACACTGTTATTTTGTAATGAATTGATTACCCATAATGGGTTATTGAATCCAGGATTAGGACTTGCCCCTACTAGATTACGATAGGAACGTTGTCTGTTTGTTACAACAGCACCACCAGGTGCAGCATAATATTTTCCTATATAGTCGCCATTGTCTACATCGGCGGGAGTTCTTAATAGGCCAATCAATAAACCTGCGTTATTGATACCACCTTGTAGTCGATTAGAATTGGTGAGTGTATAAGAAGCTTTATTGGAAACACTCAACCATTTATTCATTTCTCGGGCTACATTTAAACGCATACCAGTTCTTCTGTAATCACTGCTGTTTCTTGCTACACCTTTCTGATTGAGGTCATTAAAACTCAAGAAATAATTAGACTTACTATCGCCACCACTAACACTTACTGAATTATCTAAAAAGTATCCAGTACGGAATATGTCCTGATAATTTTTCTCATTGAAAGTCTCTTTTAAATTTTTGGTTGTGATTGGATAAATGGTATTACCCGTATTACCTACAAAATATCCTCCTGTGGTGTTTAACACATCTGGTAGTCCGGAACGACTGGCAATTTTATCGCCCCAAGTTCTGATGCCATTAGCAGCCCATACTCCATTATTGCCCTGACCGTAGGTATTTTGCAAATCATAATAAGCACTGACTTCATCAAAAGAAATGGTTGATTTGATAGAAATACTTGCCTTAGATCCGCTGGTCCCTTTTTTAGTGGTAATAATAATCACCCCATTCGCAGCTCTTGTGCCCCAAAGTGCTGCAGCTGATGCGCCTTTTAAGATTTGCATATTACTAATGTCATCTGGGTTGATGTCATTTAAACGACTTTGTTGTACAATTTGTCCACCTGAAGATTCATTCCGAGCATCACCGCTGATAGGTACGCCGTCTAAAATAATTAAAGGATCGGTACTTCTGGTAATGGTACTTTGACCACGAATGAGTATTTGTGATGCACCTCCTGGATCGCCTGAAGAACGTGAAACCCTTACACCGGAAGATTTTCCAGCTAAAGCGTTCATCAAACCCGTTTCGCCAGAATTAGTAATGGTTTCACCGCTAATTCTATTAGTGGCATAACCTAATTTGTCTTTTCGTGATTCAAAACCAAGTGCATTTACTACCACATTTTCAAGCGAAGTAGCTGTTGCTTTTAAGGTTACTTGATAGTTGTCTTCTGTTCCAATGATAATTTCACTGGTCTCATAACCAATAAAACTAATGGCCAATATTTGTTTGCCAGAAGGAAGGGAGATAGAGAAATTACCATTGTTGTCTGTAAACTTGGTTACCCTTGTTCCTTTTAGTAATACTGTTGCAGATACAATTGGATTACTCTTTTCATCTATGACCGTTCCTTTTACCGTTTTATTTTGGGAAAATGCAGGTAAAAGCAGGCCCATTAGGGCAATAAAAAGGGTTAGGCCCTTAAAAGCTTTTGTTAGTTTCATAATGACAGCTGTTTTTGGTTTGCTAAAAGCGAATCGAAGCGTTAAACTAGTTCCATATTGAACAAAAGGAAAAATTTCCCGTTACTATATAGTTTCAAGAAATATTGACTAATTTCCGAAAGTAACTAAGGGTTTCGGAAATTTCTAAACTGTTGGTTGTCAATTATTTATTTAAAATGCTTAAAAAAGGGAAAGAAGAAATTATTTACTTACTCAATAAGTGTATTGAGAAATTCCAGTTAGAAACTGGAAAAGATATTGTACAAAATACCAATAGAAAAAATTATGAAAGCCTAGCTATTGTATTGAGTGAGATCAGCAATAAGCTACCTGAAACGGCAGAACTGTTGGGGCATCAAGTTTATGAATCAAATACAAACAAAGGGGATACCAATTATCCATTTCGTAAGTATGATATCACAGGCGGACAGATTAAAGACTCTTTAATGGGGCTAGTTTCTACGCCCCGTCCATTTTTAGTAGACACTTGTTATATATATGTGTATGGTATGGGAAGGCAGGCTTTTGAAATTAATTTGCCTGATCATTTTTTGGTTCAAAAGAATGAACCTAGTTCAGGTATCAAAGACAGTCTTTCCCTACTACAGGAAAATCAGCAACTTAAAATGAAACTGTCTGAATGGGAATTCAAAACAATTCAACAGAACAGTTCTATTTCCATGCTCGATTCAAAATGGAAAATAATCATTGGAATTTCTTTGATCATTTGTTTGATTTTTGGGAGTTGGTCTTATTTCAAAAATCAACAAACCATTTACGCGTTTAAACAACTCAAAAGCGATTTCAATCTTTTGCCCTATACTGTTACAGAACAAGAAAAGGCTCAATTAATTGGCGTATGGTTATGCTATACAGGTTCACCACAAGCGCGTATTTCAGATAGTTCACGTTACCACAAAGTGGTAGCCAATTTAATAGAAATAACCTATAAAAATGGGTATTTCCTGTATATGAGATATGGTGCAAGTTTTAATCATATTGGCTATATACAAATGGAGGCGCCGGGTTTATTATCCATACATTCACGAATTAAAAACGAGAATGTAACTGTAGAATCTCCTAGACACAGTTTAATGTCTTTAGATAGTAATGCTGGATATATTTCAGCAATTTCTGCATCTTGGAATTTTGACGTTGGTGTCCGAAATCGGATCATTGGTATCAGAGAAGTATATAAAAAATTAGGAACTGGTGGAAGAATTGAAGAAGTGATCAATTCAGTTGAAAATGCAAGCTGTCAATGTAAAATTATCAGATGGCATAAGCCTGATCTAACAGTGGCTACTTATTATTTAAAAAACATGGTTCTAGACGGAATGAAAGATGAGCAGTTATTAAAACTGATAAATGAAAAAAGTATTCTTCTTAAAAACCCAGAAGAACAACTGGTAAAAGACAAGTATTAAATTGCATCATTTCTATTCTTATTGAATATGTTTACCCATGGGTAATGTATAACCGAGGCTCAAAATCATTTCATAAGTACCAAATGCCTGGTGTGCTTTACCTTCATACACTTTCAGATTATAATATCTGGCATAGTCTATTTTATTGGTGAATTCAAGATACACATGTTTGTAGAAAGTAGCGCGTACACCAGCTTCAATTCCTATATTCCATCCACCAAACTGAAATCCATCCTCATTGGGTTTGCCGAAAAAACTATTCTCTACGTGTGGAATGACTGGACCAATGCCTGCTTTTGTTAGGAAGTCGAATTTGAAATTGCCCGACTTGCTTTCTTCCCAATTCCAACGTTTCACAATATTAAACAACAAGAAATTGGCACCATTATTCAAGTAATAATAAAACCCATTTCCTTTAGAAAAATTGATTGTTGTGTCAACATTTCTTCCACCCAAAGTGCCCACCAAATTTGCTTGCTGACCGTCTGTGATGATGTGTTTGGTGTGGTCGAAATTAATTTCAAAAGCGAGGCCTTTTTTCTTGTTGAAAAAATAACCAATGCGATAATTGTATTGTGGAATACTCAGCGGGATATTGAAAATGCCTTTGTCCCATCCTATATTGTCGTGCGACTGGATGCCTTTCAGCTGATAATTATTTTTAAGACTTGGTTGATCAATAAACAGATTCGAATTCGTATACCATTCTTTATTATAGCCCCAAGAAAAATAGAATTCGCCCCTTCTTTCTTTCTTGACGTCATTTGTAACTACTTTTTTTTCATCAGTTTTAGCTTGACCTATTGAAACCAATGGAAACAGCAACAACAAACAGCAAATTTTAACCAAGCTTTTCATACCCTTTTTTTTAATGCTGGCCAAAGGTACATATCAAGTTTGTGAGTACCTGAAAATCTATTTATCTATCTAAAATCCTTAATCCAAAATAGGACTTAGCCATCTCTCTGCCACATGCAATTCCATTTTCTTTCTTGCTGCATAATCAACTAATTGATCACGCTGAATTTTCCCTATCCCAAAATATTGGCTTTGAGGGTTAGCAAAATACCAGCCGCAAACAGAAGATGCTGGGAACATGGCCAAAGATTCTGTCAATTCTATGCCAATAGTTTCTGTTGCATTTAATAATTCAAATAATTTGTACTTTTCTGTATGATCTGGACAAGCAGGATAACCTGGTGCTGGGCGTATACCCATGTATTGTTCCTTTATCATTTCTTGATTAGTCAGGTGTTCGTCTGTTGCGTAGCCCCAATATTCTTTGCGTACTTTAAGGTGTAAATATTCTGCAAAAGCTTCGGCAAAACGGTCGGCCAGAGCCTGCAAGATAATTTTATTATAGTCGTCCAGATTTTCTTCAAACCTTTTGATATGGGAATCTATTCCGTGTATGGTTACTGCAAAAGATCCGATATAATCTTTTTTGCCCGCGCTTGATGGAGCAATAAAATCGGCCAAAGAAAGGTTTGGTTGATTGGCTGCTTTTTGAATTTGTTGACGCAAGAAATTCAATTCAATATTTCCTTTCTCGGTTACAACAGTTATATCATCTTCTTTACTAGTTGCTTCCCAGAACCCGATGCTTCCTTTTGCTTGCAACCAATTTTCTGCAATTATTTTATCTAATAAGGCATTGGCATCATCGTACAATTTGGTGGCTTCTATACCAACTACTTTGTCCGATAGTATTTCTGGAAAGTTGCCATGCATTTCCCATGCTATGAAGAATGGTTTCCAGTCGATATATGGTCGTAGTTCATTCAAATTAACACTTTCAAAAACTTTTGTTCCTACAAATGTTGGTGTAACGGGATTAAAATCATTCCAGTCGATAGCCGTTTTTTTCTTTTTAGCTTCAGCATAGGGCAGGTAATTTTTGGCAGACTTCTTATTGTCGAATGCCGTTTTCAAACCCGTATATTCTGTTGTTAAACCGGTTAAAAATTCTTGTTTTTGGTCTTTATTCAATAAAGATCCTGCCACAGTTACACTGCGTGATGCGTCAAGTACATGAACAACGCCATGGCCATATTCAGGGGCAATTTTAACTGCTGTATGTATGCGAGAAGTGGTTGCTCCTCCAATCATAAGGGGCAATGTAATACCACGCCTTTTCATTTCTTTTGCAATGTGTACCATTTCGTCGAGCGAAGGGGTAATTAATCCACTCAATCCAATAATGTCTACTTTTTCACGAACAGCAGCCTCCAGAATTTTATCAGTAGGAACCATCACACCTAGGTCAATAATGTCATAGCCATTACAGCCTAATACTACTCCAACAATATTTTTACCAATATCGTGTACATCTCCTTTAACGGTGGCTAACAAAATTTTTGCAGCACCTGCGCTTTCTTCATTGGTGGTTCCTGCAGCAAGGTGTGCTTGTTTGCGTGCTTCTTTTTCTGCTTCAATAAAAGGTGTCAAGACCGCTACACTTTTCTTCATCACACGTGCGCTTTTAACCACTTGTGGCAGAAACATTTTCCCCGCACCAAATAAATCTCCCACCACATCCATTCCTGCCATTAATGGGCCTTCTATTACATCTAAAGGTTGTGGATATTTCAATCTAGCTTCTTCGGTATCTACTTCAATATAATCAGTGATACCATTTACTAAAGAATGTTTCAATCGATCTTCTACTGATTCGTTGCGCCATTTCTCATCTCTAACTTCCACTTTACCTTTTGCCTTCACAGTTTCTGCATGAACAATTAGTTTTTCAGTGGCTTCATTATTGTCGTTGTTCCTATTCATGATTACGTCTTCACATAAATCGCGAAGCGTAGGTTGAATCTCATCATATACCACTAACTGGCCAGCGTTTACAATACCCATATCCATACCTGCTTTAATAGCATGGTAAAGAAATACGCTATGGATGGCTTCGCGCACGTGATCATTTCCGCGGAAAGAGAAAGAGACGTTTGATACACCCCCACTTACTTTGGTGAGAGGCATCAGTTGTTTGATTTCACGAGTGGCTTCAATAAAATCAACTGCATAATTATTGTGTTCTTCAATACCGGTTGCTATGGCAAAAATGTTCGGATCAAAAATGATGTCCTGCGGATCAAAGCCAACCTGTTCGGTGAGTATTTTATAAGCCCTAGAGCAGATGGTTACTTTTCTTTCTTTGGTATCGGCCTGACCAATTTCATCAAAAGCCATCACAATCACTGCTGCTCCAAATGCTTTGCAGATAAATGCTTGTTCAATGAATTTCGCCTCACCTTCTTTCATGGATATCGAGTTCACAATACACTTCCCTTGAACGCATTTTAATCCTGCTACAATAATGTCAAACTTAGAGCTATCAATCATGATAGGAATCTTAGCAATATCGGGTTCCGATTGAACGAGGTTAAGAAAATCGGTCATGGCTTGCACTCCTTCCAGCATGGCATCGTCCATATTAACGTCCAATATCTGCGCGCCACTTTCTACTTGTTGACGTGCAACGGAGAGTGCTTCTTCGTATTTATTTTCTTTAATCAGGCGTGCGAATTTTTTAGAACCTGTAACATTGGTTCTTTCGCCAACGTTTACAAAATTGGTTTCTGGCCGAATGACCAATGGTTCTAATCCTGATAAGCGTAAATATGGTTTGATGCTGAACATAGTCGTTTTTTAGAGTACGGTTTCCAAAATAGGCAAAGCCCTTGGTTGTATATGTTTTACGTTATCTGCAATATGTCTGATATGCTCTGGCGTGGTTCCGCAACATCCACCCACAATATTTACAAATCCTTCTTTGGCCCATTCTTCAATAAAATGTGCTGTTTCGTGCGGCTGCTCGTCGTATTCACCCATTGCATTGGGCAATCCTGCGTTGGGATAGGCTGAAGTATGGCAAGATGCTATCTGGCTTAATTCTTCAATATGACTCCTCATTTCTGCAGCACCAAGTGCACAATTGAGCCCCACACTAATTGGATTGGCGTGCATCACGGAAGTGTAGAAAGCTTCCAGTGTTTGTCCGCTTAAAGTTCTTCCCGAAGCATCAGTAATGGTTCCACTGATCATGACAGGCAATTCCCGTTTTCCCGTATTACGGAAATATTGTTTAACAGCAAAAATGGCGCCTTTGGCATTGAGGGTATCGAAGATGGTTTCAATCAAAATGATGTCTACTCCGCCATCAACCAAACCGCTGATTTGTTCATAATAGGCAGCTACCACTTCATCAAAAGTAACAGCTCTATAGCCTGGGTTATTTACGTCAGGTGAAAGGCTCAAGGTTTTATTCAATGGTCCAATAGCACCTGCCACAAAACGGGGTTTGTTGGGATCTTTAGCCGTGTATTTATCTGCAGCAGTTCTTGCACATTTAGCTGCAGCTACATTTAGTTCATAGGCCAGCGTTTGCATATCATAATCTGCCATTGCAATGACCGTGCTACTAAACGTATTGGTTTCTATGATATCAGCACCAGCTTCAAGATAAAGTTCGTGTATGCCGATGATGATTTGTGGTTGGGTGATGCAAAGCAAGTCGTTATTACCCTTCACGTCTGAGTGCCAGTCTTTGAATCTTTCGCCACGATAGTCGGCTTCTTCCAATTTATGTCTTTGTATCATGGTGCCCATTGCTCCATCAATCACCAAAATTCGTTTTGCCAAGGCTGCTTTAATATCCATACCATTATTTTATCTCTGGTTAATAGACCCGAGAAGTGAATTGATGTGAACAGTAAACGCAAGGAGAGAAATAGGGTAGGCTCTTCAAGACGTTTATTAGTTCGTTGTTCCCCATTGCTGAGGTTAACAGGCCGAACAATAAACAAATCCGCCTGCTATCTTACAAAAATAGCAGGCGGCGAGTGATTTTCCAAGAATATCGTGGTTAGTCGTATTTACAATTCACCTTTATCTCCAATTCATTGCTGATACTTTTGCCAATTTCATCGCCTGTAATCCCAAAATCTTTGAGCTTAATTTTAAATACAGCTTTTAAACTAGCCTTCTTTTTGGCTACGGTGATGGTACCATTAGCCTTCACTTTTTGGCTAATTCCATGAATCGTAATATTGCCCTCTGTGCTTGTTGGGTAAGCACCATCTTTGGCAAAATTGATTGATTTGATATTGGTAATCAACCCCTTATACTCTGATTTGGGAAATTTATTGCTTTCAAGGTATTCTTCATTAAAGTGTTTTTGCATCAGTTCATTTTCAAAACTAAATCCTTTGATTAATAGCTGAAATTGTACTTGACCAGTTTTTGGATCAAGTTTACTGATCCCTTGATTGTTTACTGCTTCAATGTCTTCTACTGAGGTGCTAGAAAAAAATTGGATATTAGCCGATTTGGTCTGCAAAACTGTTTGTGCTTCTACTAAAGTGGTAGAGCAAAGGAATAAGAATAGGATTTGTATTGATTTATTAAGCATGCTACTATTTAAACTGTTACAAGTGAATTTGTATGAATTGCTTCTTTTTTATTTGAAATATTTAACCTTGATCTATTTAACAATGATGGCTTCTTTAAGTACCACGTCGCTCAGAAATCCGGTACAGATGCCTTTTATTGTAACTAAATTTCCCACTTTTAAAGTTGTATCAGCAGTTTTTAGGGTACTTAATACACCAGCAAATGAGTCGTCACTTTTAAGGGTAATGACGGTATTGCCTGCTTGATCAGTTTTGATTTCGCTGATTTCGCCCTTAATTTCTATGGGTTTATCGAGATAGGTGGTATTGGCCTTTGTTTCATTCGTCTGAAATGCAGAAACCAAAGCAGCCGATGTTATTTGAATGCCTTGTTCATTGGCAACATTTCTTTTGAAATGTTTTGGCATATAAATAATAAAAAACCATCCTCCTATTGCAAGGAAGGCAATGGCAATAATGCTGCCAGATAACAATTTCCTTTTCATGGATATTTATTTTAAACTGGATTTTTAATCGAATAAAATCTGGTGATAAAAATACGCATAGTCTTCAATGGTACAACAACAACAAGGTAGAATTAGCATTATTATCGATGAATTAACAAGTATGACAAGGAATTGTTTTAAAAAGTCCTCGGTTTATTCATAAATACAATTAATATTGATGCTGGCCTCAGTAGCTATCTTACTCCCTATATTATTGCCGATGATATTGTAGTCTTTTAATTTGATTTTGAAATCGGATTTGAGCATAATTTTTCCGCTACTCAAAACCGTTAAGCTACCTGTTACAGTAATTTTTTTGGTCACGCCATGAATGGTCATTGTTCCATCTGCAGAAATATTATAACCTCCTGGTTTAGTAATATCAATATTTTGAATGTCATTAATATAACCTTTAAATTCCGCCTTAGGAAATTGATCGCTCTGCAAATAGTCTTCATTAAAATGCTGTTCCATCAACTGGTTTTCAAATTTGAAACCTTTGATAAGCACACTAAAAATGATGAGCCCATTGCTTTCTATCCAACGACTATCCCCTTGATTATTCACTGCTCTCACATTTTCTATTGCTGTACTAGCATTGAATTTTACCTGGGCTGTGGTGGTACTAAATGATTTTTGTGCAGCAACATGGATGAAGAAAATTCCCAAAACAAATAGTGTCGTTAGTGATTTTTTCATAGAGCTGGTTTTTATATGGTTTATTTTACATACTGTTGAATAGGAAGCCTATTGGCAATGCTTCTTGCCAATGTCATTTCATCGGCATATTCTAATTCCCCTCCAAAAGCAATGCCTCTGGCGATGGTGGTAATGCGACAAGTTAAGTGTTCCATTTTTTTCTGTATATAATAAATGGTGGTATCGCCTTGTATATTCGGACTCAACGCAAAAACCAATTCTTCAATTGCTTCTTGTTGTATGCGTTGCACTAGCGAGTCAATGTTTAATTGTTCAGGGCCAATGCCGTCTAGTGGGGAGATAATACCATCTAGTACATGATAAGTGCCATTAAATTGTTGGGTACTTTCTATGGCTATTACATCACGTATATTTTCTACCACACAGATCATGTGATGATTGCGTTGAGAGTTGGAACAGATAGAGCAAATATTACCATCACTCACATTATAGCATCGTTGACAAAACTGAATATCGCGGCGCATTTTTGCGATGGTTTCTCCAAAAAATTGTACCTCATTTAGGTCTTGTTTCATGAGGTGTAATACCAGACGAAGGGCAGTTTTCTTACCAATGCCCGGTAATTTGGAGAATTGTATTACGGCGTTTTCTAAGAGTGCAGAAGGGAGTTGCATTTTGTAAAGATAAGCAGCCATGGCTGCCTTGTAAAGAATCTGTCCCCTTTTTTTAGTGTTGGTGTGTTTCCATGGGACTATTCCCTTTTTTAAAAACGTATTCACTATTTAATAGGTAGGCGCCTGATACCACAACCGACTGGCCGTTTTTCAAGCCCGATTTGATTTCTATGCGGTCGTCATTTTCCAAACCCGTTTCAACCATCACGGACTTAAAATGATTTTTGCGCGTTTCTATCCATACGGAAGCCCCTTTAGCACCCCGAATGACAGCGTTGATAGGGAGGGATAAGGACTTTCTTGCTGGCGATTTTAAAATAACATAGGCCGCCATGCCCGGTTTTAGTTGGTGCCCTATGTTTGGAATGGTTACCCTTATTAAGTTGATTCTGGTATCCGGATTGATTTCAGGATTTACAAATTCAATGCTTCCTTGAATTTCTTTTTCACCCATGTCAGGCAAACGAACTGTAGCAATACTGTTTCTGTTCAAGTCTGCAAATTGAGAAGTATAGACCTGCGCTTCTGCCCAGAGTTGGTCAAGGTTGGAAACTTTATATAGGCTATTGCCTTGCATTAAATAATCGCCTTCTTTATTGTTCAGTTCTGTAATGTATCCAGAAACGTTACTATAAAAACTGGTGAAGGTTTGGGTATTTTTCTTTTTGGCCAATTCTTGAATTTGTATTTCGGTCATTCCCCATAACAGCAATTTATTTTTTGCCGCTTGTATCAAGTGTTGAAAATTGATTAGGGGTTCATTTGCAAATGTCCGTTGCTTATCTAAAAGCAACACATATTCTTGTTTGGCATTGTTGAGCTCTTCACTATACAAGTCAAAAACCGGATCGCCCTTTTGAATGTAATCGCCCAAGTTTTTGAAATACAATCTTTCAATTCTACCATCCACCCTTGTACTGATGGCGCTTGCATTCATCTGATTAAAATTGAGTGTGGCATTCAATACCATTTGATCACCAATGCTTCCATTCTGAATGCTATCAGTTTGGATATTTCCTAATTGAATCTGTTGTTCACTTAGTTCTAGGTCGCCATACGCATTATTCCCTTGTTTTTTAACACGAGTAAGTTCCATCTTACAAATGGGACATTTACCTGGTTTGTTAGAAATGACTTGTGGGTCCATGGAACAGGTATAATAAAAATCACTGTCCGCTGTTATGTCTTCCACCTTGGTTTTGCAAGAAAGAAAGACTAAAACAATGCTGATGAAAAACAAATATTTCATAGTTAGTTTTTAATTTTTATAAAGCTTTCACTGTCCATCAAGTATTGTGCATTGTTTGCCACAGAATCTGATTCACTAATACCACTAAGCACTTGAATTTGGTGCTGGTTTGTGATACCTGTAATTATTTTTTTTGGTTTAAATCCACCTGCTTCCTGTATAAAAACAATCTTACTTAACCCCATGGATAAAACCGCGTCTTTGGGCAACCAAAATGCGGAATGGTTGTTTCCATAGATGGTTGCTTTCACTTGACTGCCAATGGGTATTTTTAAATGTTGGTTGTTAAAAGAAATGCGTACTGTAAGTGTTTTGCTTTCTTTTCTATAAAAGGGTTCTATGAAATCTATTGCAGCATTAAACGTTTTGTCAGGTGCCGTTTCAGGAACTATGGAAACTTTATTTCCCAGTTTAATTAAGTTTTGGGCTTCAGTATAAACATTTAATATTGCCCAAGCTTCATCTGGATTGTACACACTAAATACAGAAAGGCCTTTGTTTACATACATTCCTTCTTTTAAGGAAAGTTCTTCTGTTATTTGTGCAATATCTTTCATAGCTCCGGGTTCTCTATTCATGCCTGAACCTGTATTTGACTCATGAATATGTCCGCTATAATTGCTGTACACTGTAATGATATTATTGGGGATGCCGCTATTTATCACTTGCTGTAATTGCTTTTCATCCATTCCCAATAACTGCAATTTTGTTTTAGCTGATTCAATAAACTCTTTATTCGTTGGATCGTTCTTTAATAAGAATAATAAGTTTTGTTGGGCCGTCATTATTTCTGGACTATATAAGTCCATTACCTTATCTCCTTTTTGAATCTTTTGATACCGATAGCGAACATATAATTTTTCAATCCTACCAGAAACGCGCGCAGCGATATTTCCTTGCTTCTTGGTATTGTAGGCAATTCTTCCCAAAACGTTTACCTGAATGTCTGTTTGTTTCTGTTGAATAGTAATCATCCCAATAGTTGAAACAACAAATTCGTTGGTGGGTTTGAGTAAATCTTCCAAACTAATATCGATTTGAGAATCGATATGTTCTGCCTCATCTTTTTTTATAGGAACCAGTGCCATGCCACATTTGGGACAGTCGCCTGGCTTTTCGCTATATACCGAATCCTGAGGCATGGGGCAATGATATTTCATCTTAGCCATACTATGTACCTGTTCAGTTTTGAGATTTTTTGCTTGCTTACATCCAACAAAAGCAAAAACTAAGAGGGATAAAAGGATGGGTCTCATTTTTTTTCCATTAAGCGTTCCAAAGAAACTTGTGTCTTTAAAGCAGCAGCCAACAAATCAATGTATTGAAGTTGTGTCATATACAGTGCTTCCCAAGCATCAAAAAGCATGAAAAGTTCTTCTGTATTTTGTTCATACCCCAATTGCATGGATTTGTAATTATTTATTAGAGCAGGAATAATATTTTCCTCGTATAGTTTCATTTGTTTTTTCTTCAGGGTTAATTCGTTGCGCATACCATTCGCCATACCGCTGTATTCATTGGCTAACATTTCTTTCTGACTTTGCAAAGCATTTGCCTTCCATTTAAGGCTTTCTATATTGGCCTTATTCATTTTAGAGGACCAGTTGGTGAGGGGCAATTTAAGCATGCCCATCAATGTGTATTGCATGGGTTGTCCACCAAAACCAAAACTGTGGTCGTATCGGACACCAAACTGGGGTTTCAAATTCATTTTCTCTGTTACCTGTTTTAAATAACTGAGTTGAATGTCTTTGTCTATTGCCTTTAAATCACTGCGTTGTTGAAAGAAGAGCGTACTATCAAATTGAATATTGGAGTAATCCAATAATTGGTAGGTGGTATCAATCGTAAAATGAATTAGCGGGTTTCTGCCCATCAATGTATTTATTCGGATCCTTTTTTCCGTCATCTCACTTTCATACATCAGCTGCATGTTCTGCAAATTTCCTATGGCTGCTTTAGCTTTATAATAGGCACTGATTTTATCCAGCCCGTTTTTATACCTAATTTCTGCATTACTGATCATGAAAGACAATAGCTTTTCATTTTGTTGAAGGATTCCCATTTTTTTCTTGAGTAGGATCCATTCATAGTAATTTGCTTTGGCGTCGCTGACTAAATCATTGATGGCAGCATTTTGTTTTTCTTTTTCAACAGACGACATAGCTTCCATATAAGCGGCATCGGCGTCTTGTTTCCTTTTGTTAGGGATCATTTGTTGGCCACCTATCATATACTGACCCATACCAGGAACAGTTCCTGTTCCCATTCCATCGTCTTGCTTTTTCCACATAGCCGGATTGTATGGTGCCATCCATAAACCTGAACTAAATTCTGGAGCCATCCAACTCCGTGCACCTTTGGATGCTTCATCCATAGAACGGATCTCGTTTTGATACATCTTTATAACAGGATGTTTGGTCTGTATACTATCAATGATTTGTGGTAATGCCATTGTTTGTGCAACACTGCTTTGTGCAATGAACAAAATGGACAATAACAATATTTCTTTAATTGTTTGCATGGATAATGTCAATTTTACCGTTACGTTTTAATTCTCTCTCTTTGATCATTTCAAACACTACAGGGGTAATGAGTAACACATAAATAGTTGAACTGATTACACCACCTATCAATGGTATGGTAATGGGGCGCATGATGTCGCTTCCCACACCGGTTGACCAAAGTATGGGGATCAGTCCAAACAGTCCAACCAATACAGTCATTAGTTTCGGACGCAATCTTTTTACAGAACCTTCCATCACGTATTCGCGAATAATTGCTGGTGTAAGTTTGTTGGAGTTGCCATACTTCTCTACCATTTTTTCCATGGCCTCATTTAGATAGATGGTCATCAGCATGGCAGTTTCTATGGCAATGCCAAATAGGGCAATGAATCCAACAGCTACTGCCACTGATAAATTAATATGGAAAGCATAGATCATAAAAATTCCACCAACTAATGCAAAAGGAACCGTTATCATGGTTACTATAGCTTCTTTAAATGAATGATAAGTGAAGTAGAGCACTATAAAAATGATACAGATTACAAATGGAATGATCATCATCAGACTTCTCTTAGCTCTAATTTGGTTTTCCCATTGTCCACTCCATTCCAAAAAGTAGCCTTTGGGTAATTTGAGCATCATTTTATTTAATCGGTCTTGTGCTGCTTGTACGGTACTACCAAGGTCGCGTTCTCTTACATTGAATAATACGGTGCCTCGTAATAAGGCATTTTCTGAGTTGATCATAGGCGGACCATCATTGAGTGCTATTGTAGCAACGGCTTCTAGTGGTATAGGGCCGAAATTCATGGTAGGCACTTGAATTCTTTTCAGTGCTGTAAGGTTATTTCTAAAGTCCTGTCCATACCTAGCATTCACTGAAAATCTTTGTCTACCTTCAATAGTGGTGGTGAGTTTCATGCCACCTAAAGCGCTTTCAATCACAGTATTTACGTCGTCTATACTCAACCCATATCTTCCAATCTCATTTCTTTTAATAGTAATGTCAATATATCTTCCACCTGTAATGGGTTCTACATACAAATCTTTTACGCCATCAATGCCTTCTAAGTTTCGTTTGATAGTTTGAGCAAAGGCATAAATACTATCGAGGTTTTGTCCGTACACTTTTAATCCAACATCAGTTCTTATACCCGTAGAAAGCATATTGATGCGGTTGATGATGGGTTGTGTGAATCCGTTGGTAACGCCGGGTATTTGCAGTTTTGCATTTAGTTCATTGATGATATCATCTTTTGTAGTACCAGCGCGCCATTCATTTCTAGGTTTGAGGAGTATGATTGATTCAATCATACTAACAGGGGAGTTATCTGTAGCAGTATTGGCTCTTCCGGCCTTTCCTAATACATGGGCAACTTCAGGAACCGTTCCAATAATTTTATCCTGTACTTGTAAAATGCGTTTCACTTCTGAGTTGGAAACATCTGGCAGTGTTACGGGCATAAAAAGTAAACTGCCTTCGTCTAGTGGTGGCATGAATTCAGAGCCCATACGTGTTAACATAAGCAATCCTGTTGTCAGTGCTATCAGATTAATCAATAAAGTAGTCTTTCGCCATTTGAGGCACCATGACAGAATGGGTGTATACATTTTTTCAAGAATACTGGTAACAGGGTTGGCAGATTCAGGTTGGAGTTTTCCTTTTAAGAATAAAGAAATTAATACAGGAGTAAGTGTAATGGCAAGAAAAGCATCCACTAATAAGATAAAAGTTTTGGTCCATGCCAAGGGATGAAATAGTTTTCCTTCCATGCCAGTTAATAGAAAAACGGGCAAGAAAGAAGTGACCACAATAATGGTGGAATAAAAAACCCCGGGACCAACCTGCTTGGATGATTTTTCTATAATTGCCATCCTTTCTTCGGATGTTAGTGGGTCTTTATTTCTTTTAAACCAGTTTGTCATAGGGGTGATTTGTTGGATGACTTAATTTTTGCTGCCTGTGCTTCGCTGAGGTGTCGGTATGCATTTTCTACCATCACTATGCCATCATCTACCACAACACCAATGGCTAATGCGATTCCAGTGAGTGACATGATATTGGAAGAGATGCCGAAGAGTTGTAATAAAATAAATCCTACAGATACTGAAATGGGCAGTTGAATCAGTATGATTAAAGCGCTTCGCCAGTGGAAAAGGAAGATGAGTACAATAATAGATACAGCAATCATCTCTTCTATCAGTGTGCCTTTAACCGATTCAATAGCTTCTTGTATTAAAGTACTTCTATCATAAGAAGTTTTAAAACTTACCCCGTCTGGTAATCCCTTTTGCACTTCTTTCATTTTCACTTTAAGTGCTTCTATAACTTTATTGGCATTTTCATTGTACCGCATTACCACAATACCACCCACTACCTCACCCTTTCCGTCAAGGTCAAATATCCCTAAACGGAGGTCGCCCCCCATTTGAACAGATCCAATGTCTTTAACCCTTACCGGAATTCCTTTGTAGTTGGCTAGGGAAATATTTTCTATATCGTCTTTGTTTTTGATATAGCCCAATCCACGAATAATATAGGCCATATCTGCCATTTCAAATTTTCTTCCACCAACATCATTATTATTGGTTTTTACTTTGTTCATCACATCCATCAAAGAGATGTTATAGTACTGTAATTTGATGGGGTCAATCACTAATTGGTATTGCTTTTCGAATCCGCCAAAAGAAGCCACTTCAGCTACTCCCGGAACGGTTTGAAGGGCTAGCTTCACATACCAATCTTGCAGTGCGCGTTGTTCACCTAAGTCCATTTTGGGAGCGTCTAGATGGTACCAAAAAATATGACCAACACCGGTGCCGTCTGGGCCTAAACTAGGACTCACCCCTTGAGGCAATAAGCGTTGCGCGAAATTGAGTCGTTCCATCACGCGGGTTCTAGCCCAGTAGATGTCTACATTGTCCTCAAAAATCAGGTACACGAAACTCATTCCAAACATAGAAGAGCCACGGATATTTTTGATTTTAGGGATGCCTTGTAAGTTGCTCACAAGGGGGTATGTGACTTGGTCTTCTATCACTTGCGGACTACGCCCCATCCATTCCGTAAAAACAATCACCTGATTTTCACTCAGGTCGGGTATGGCGTCGATGGGGTTCTGCTTCACAGAGTAGATACCCCAGGCAAATAGTACTCCTGAAACCAGGAGTACTATTAACCTGTTACGCAAAGCAAGCTCAATTAGTTTCTGAACCATATTGCAGATTTATTTTTGCTTAAGGCAGTTGATTAGTTTTTAGAAGTAGTTTTCACTTCTTTTAAAGCCATACCGCATTTAGAACATTTAGCAGCTTTGTCGCTTGTTACGTCGGCGTGCATAGGACAAACAAAATTGGCCTTAGCTACTTTTACTTCTTTTAGATCCATGCCACATTTGCTGCATTTAGCGGGTTTATCGCTTTTTACATCTGCGTGCATAGGGCATACATAGCTATTTTTTTCAGCTTGCTTTGTTTGTGCTTGTTTGTTGTCTTGAGCAAATGAGGCTGTAGCCATCAGGAGGCATGCTGCTACGAAGTACATTTTGAACTTGTTCATGTGTTTTAATTTATAAATGATAGAATAAGAAAAGAATGATTGAATAGAAGGGGATTGGCAAAGTAATAAAAATGCCAATAGCCCGAAAACATAGGTTTGTTCGGGCAAAAAATCAAGAAAGGTTAAATCAGAAAACTACAAACGCGGATGTAAACGGCAGGACCACCAGTATCAGGTGGTGCGTGACTAGCAGGAATTAAAACGGCTACTTCATGCATTAAAGGAGTAGGAAGTTCCATCATTTGATGGGAGCTTTCTATAGCCCATTGTTGTGGAAATTGAAAACCATTTGTGTTCAATTTTTGATCGCTAGTATTTTTAACAAAAGAACTTTCGTCTTTACAACAGCCTTTTTTCTTGGTACTTTGTACCATTCCACAGCTACTACAGATCTTATTCGACTGGGCACTAAATCCTAATTCAGCCAATTTACCCATACAATAATGCATATGCAAAACCACTCCAGAAGATGTACCTAAGTATACAATGGCTAATATGGTGATGAATAGCTTTTTCATGAATGCTATTACAAAAGTATCTTTAATTGTCAAAAAAAGAAGCTAATTTCTAAAATTGGCTAATTTTTACAGGTTGAATTGGGTACAACACTCATACCGCCGAGCATATTGGTTACCTTTTTAAAGCCCGATTGATTTAATAAATAAGCTGCTTGTTCGCTTCTATGACCATGTGAACAATAGACCAATATTTCACTGTATTTGTATTGTTCTATGCTAGCTATTTTAGCTGGCAAGTCTTGGATAGAGATATTGATGGCTTTTTTTAAACTACCAAAATTGGGGTCGGCCTTACCCTCAAACTCACCTTTTGTTCTTACGTCTATGATGATGGTTTTAGGGTGCTGTTTTAAAAAGCTACAAATTTGATTGGGGGAGGTGTTGTTAAAATACACCGTGTTTGCCTTTACTAATTCCATATGGCAACTGTTGCAAGTACCCGAACTGCCTTGTAAAGTTTTATCACAAGCCCGCCCACAGGGTAAACAACGGTATTGTACATTTTTGTTGGCTTGAAGATCTGTAGGTTGCCAATGACTTAAAAACACACTTAGTAAAATAGTTAATTGTAACATGATCTTTTCTATAAATCTACTCAAAAGTCCATTGGGTTAAATGCCAGTCATCAAATTCTTAGGTTCATCTTAAAAAACAAATCGTTGGTCCGTATCTCTATCTGCTCTGATGGTAATTTTTTTAGGAAAGGACTTGACTAATTCAGGTTGTAATTTCGTTTTAAAGTTTCCTGGGTCCCATTCGCCATTATTGTTGAGGTCAAGTAGGATACGGATTTCATAGTCGCCCGGGCGATACCTTTTGCGAATATAATCAGCAGTAGTTAGTGAGATAGATTCTACAATCCTGTTATCTTGGATCAATTGCAAAACGGGATGTTTGGAAAAATCAATGTTAACAAAACGAAAACGGAAACTACCATAATCGGCTTCGCGCTTGCTGATGAACCTTGCACTGTCTGCTTTTAGTAGCGAAACTCCTGAGGTATCTTTCACAGCATCTTTTCCAATAATGATTCGGTAGCCCGTTTTTTCTTTCCAAGGAAATTGCAGTGTTACTTTGGTTCTACTAGTATCTAAATTAACGGTATAGCCAGTGATGGGTCTGAAGCTAGTATCGTATAAAACAATCTTTGTGCTATCCCAAGTATTGATTTTTCTATTGAAGGTTAATTGCAAAGGAATGAGTAAGTCTTGAATCCCATTTTCTAAGTTGGCAGTATAACGAAGTCGCTTTTCTTCAGCTGTTTTTCGATCATTCCCTTTGTTGTTATTAGAAGAAGGAGCGGCAACCTTTTCTATTTTTTTAGTTGCTTGAAAAGCATATAAAGTATCATTTCTTGTTTCTTTATTAATAAGAATGGGTGCTTTCAAAAAGGCAAATAATTTGGTACTGTCGTCGTATTTTTTAGTAAAATCGTTAGGTACAACATAAGCTGAAAAGACCCCTTCAGGCAAAAATCTAAAACTGAAATTTCCTAAGCCATCCAGTTTGGTGAAATACCTAGGTCGATTTTTGAGGATAGAAGTATCATGGGTATTATTATGCAAAACAACAATCAAAGTAGAATCTATCTTTCCTGATTCTGCCAGTACCACAGATCCTTTGTAGTGATTGCTGTCAATTTTATTCCCGGTAGAAAAAACAAAAGTCAGTTCCTTTGCCAGGTTACCTTCATTAACATCCTTGATGGCACTGCCAAAGTTGATGGCATAAGTGGTATTTTTTTCTAGGGAGTCTCTTAGTTTAACAGTAACATTTCTAAGTTTGTAATCAACCAATGGTGTATTTGTAGGGTAGGGTTGAATGACTAAATTTTCGGAAGCACTTTGTAATTCAACGTATTCATCAAAAGTGATGACAATATTTTTGGTAGTCACATTTAAAGACGAGTCTTTTGGCATTGAACCAATTAAACGCGGTGGGATGGTGTCTCTTGGACCGCCACCGGGAGGAATGATATTAGCACAGGAAACCAAATAAAAGCTTCCCCATAGACAAGTGATTAGTAACCCAAAATATGTTTGATTCCATTTCATTTGCGGCGAAGTTAATTAATCTGTTGTTTCATGGATTATCCTATTAATTCAAGTTTAATCTGTTATTTCATTATCGGGCTCTTCTAAATCGTGTAAGGCTATGGCCATTTCATTGTCTTTTACAAAGTTGCACCAGTGGCAGTCTGATTTTCCGCAACCTTTGTAGAGTTCTCTGTCCTGTATTTTTTTCCAAACAGTTTTAATTTGTGAGATAACTGTGGTGGTATCGGCCGGACTAATCACAATTTTTTCTTTTTTAAATTGTTTTTTCTTATCTGGTTCAATAAAATCAAATTCGGTACTCACTACTTTCCAATTTTTTTGATCGTAGTGGTCTATTAAAATTTTATAGAAAACGGCTTGGCGCCAATAATCGCCTCCGTTAGGGTCTTCATCATGAGGGGCTTTTAGTTTTTTTCTAGCCTTATCTATGTCACCTGTTTTATAGTCCACCACATTTACGTTAGCGCCTTCAAATTCTAGTTTGTCCAATTTCCCTTTTAGTGGTATACCATCCACTACTACATTTCTGATGGTTCTTTCTACTGCTACAACTTTGTTCCAACTGGCTAAATAGTAATGGTAGTAATCAGTGAGTACTATACCACCTTGTTCCATCCTTCTATTAAATTCTTCTCTTGTAAAATTTTCTCTATGTCTGTGCAAGTACCATTCAAAATCGGAGATGAATTCGGGCAGTTCAGGAAACTGATCAACGAGTTGCATTTTAGTAAATAGCTTTTCTAGCGCATAGTGAACAGCCGAACCAAATTCAGTGGCTTCTGATTTGCCCGAAGGTACCCTAACTAAGTTTTGATAATAAAACTGCAGTGGACATTTGAGATAATTGTTCAAAGCAGTTACGTTCATCACAAATTTTTCTAGAATTTTTGTAATAAATTCAGATTCTATTTTAGCAATCTCTGGTGCTTGCTCTTCTTCAAAAGCAATGAGCGCAAATTCGCTCATGGTTGCGGTATCTATAGGCATTGCTGTTATTGGAATGGGGTGCTTTTCTAAAATCTCTGCCAAAAACATAGTAGGTTCAAGGGGCTTACCATCGTTTCTGAATTTGCTATAAGAAATGTTGAGATGTATTTCTGCACGAGTTAATGCCACATAAAACAATCGCCGCAATTCCTCTTCTTCGCTATAGTTGGGTAAGCTGGTAAACATAGTATCTGGCAATTGATAACCACCACCTGGCTTGCGCTTTTTCTCCCAGTTTGAGGCATTGCATCCTGCTAAGAATACGGCTTCAAATTCCAAACCTTTAGAGCCGTGAGCTGTCATAAGGTTTACCCCTTTATCGCTCCCGCTTACTTGTACTAAAGGCAATGCCAAATCTTCTTTTTCCATCAAGGAAAAAATATTTATTAATTGCTCTAAACTTAGACTTGGATTGCGTCTAGATTCTTCTTTGATAAATTCAAACAAGCCAGTTAATACTTGTAAATGCCAGTGTTTTTCAGGGCTTTGCATAATCCAACCCAGCACTTTTGTGATTTGGATGGTTTGCTCAACTAGGTTAATTAAGCTAGTATTGGGGATTGCTGCAATTAGTTTTTCAATGGCGCTAGAAACCACTGAAAATCCATCAGAAGGAGCTGCGCTAAATAAATCTGCTGCCGGTGCATTGGCCTTTTCAAGAATTTGTTTGCGTAGACTTGTTTTGTGGTGACCATATTTTAAGTCGGCTACTTTAGCAGTAATTTCTGCAATCTCATAAGCAGGAATACCAAACCAATTAAAGTGCAAAATCTCAAAAAGCATTTCTTCGCCACCAAAAGGGGTATCCCATTCAGCAGCTAAATATTTCAGGAAAAGGATGATTTTTTTTGCTAGTGGAATTTCTAGAATATTGAGGTTTCTTTTACTGTAGACCGCAATATTTTTTTGTTTAAAAAATTGTGTGAGGGATTCACCGTATTTATTTTCTTTATAGATCACGCCAATTTTTCCAGGAGCCATTCCATTGGCAAGTAGTTTTTCTACTTGCATACAAATGCCTATCATTTCATGACGCATGGAATCATATTCCTGAATGATGGGCAGGTCTTTAATGGCAGCTAATTTTTGTTGGGCACTGAATAAGTCTTTGCTCAGTCCAGGCATTTTATTAATCAAGCGTTCTTGGTTACGTTTAATTAGTGTTTGAGAAATGTCTAGAATAGGCTGTGTGGAACGATAGTTATTGGTCAGCACTACCTTTACTAAATCAGCTTCATAGCGTTTTGCAAGGCTGGTCATGTTTTCTACGTTAGCACCTTGAAAGCGATAGATACTCTGGTCGTCATCACCTACAACAAAAATGTTGGGCTGTTCCCAGAAATTGATGAGTAGTTCTACAATGCGGTTTTGGGTACCACTGGTGTCTTGGTATTCGTCAACAAGAATATAGAGAAATTGTTCTTGGTAACGCATGAGTAAATGGGGGTTTTCTTCAAAAGCTTTGATGACCCAATTAATCATGTCGTCGAAATCGTAACGATTTCTTTTGCGCATCAACTGTTGAAAGCGCTCGTATTCATTTACGGCAGCGCGAAGTTTGTCCATCCGCTCTTTTTCTTCTGCCAGTTTATTTTCTTTAAGGTCACCCGCTTTGAATTGTTTGTAAGCGCGTTTATAAACAAATTCGTCTCTAGTGGGAAGGTCGTTTAGGTATTCAACAATTTTGTTGTTGATGAGATCGGGTGTCCAACCTTCTTTTTTCATATTACTGAAAAGTTGTTGGAGGTTATTGATTTCAAAATACACATCGCCACGATACCTTTTGAGGGGATGATTTTTGGGAAAGCTGTCGATTAATTCTTTGAACAAATCAATTCTTTCTAAATCTGAGATTGGGTCGAGTGAGGTCTTTTCAAATAAAGAAAGGTTGTCTTGGATGATATTGTTACAAAAAGCGTGAAAGGTATAGATATGCACTTTATAAGCGTCGGCACCAATAAAGCCAAGTAATCGTTTGCGCATGGCAACTGCACCTGCATCAGTATAAGTCAGGCAAAGTATATTTTCAGCTTGCGTATCTGTTTCTAAGAGAATTTTGCCAATTCTGGCGCCAAGAATCTGTGTTTTGCCGGTACCCGGACCCGCTATCACCATCACTGGGCCCTCAATGGTGTCTACTGCTTGTTTTTGTTCGGTGTTTAATGCCTGGTAGACTTGTTTAAATTGGGCTTTTTGCTCTTCCGTATTTGCCATGGGTTAAAGATAAATGAAACGGGTCACTGAAAGGGGAATCTATGCCTGTTAAAAAGGTCAAAAAGTTTAAAATAGGATGAATAGAACAATCTGTTATGCTTTTCTGTTATACAAAACAAAAACTATTCATGTCGAAAGTATATAGTGTTAAAACAGTGCAGAAAATACCTATTTCTCTAGAAGAAGCATGGGCTTTTTTCAGTAAGCCATCGAACTTAAAAGAAATCACTCCTAATAACCTAGGCTTTGAAATTATCTCAAAACACCATGGAGCTGAGATGTATGCAGGACAAGTAATTGAGTATACGGTTAAACCCTTATTGGGGATTCCTTTGTATTGGATGACGGAAATAACACATGTTGCAGAAAACGAATACTTTGTAGATGAGCAGCGATATGGCCCATATAGCATGTGGCATCACCAACACCATTTCAAGGAAATTAATGGAGGAGTTGAGATGACGGATATTGTACATTACAAGCTGCCCTTTTGGTTTTTGGGCGATATAGCCAATTTCCTGTTTGTAAGGCTTCAATTGAAAGGTATTTTTGATTACAGGCTCCATGCAGTGGACAAACTATTTGGAGCATGGCCATATGGTCAGAAGAAAATAGTGGAGATGGCTTAAATGATTTTAGTTGCTTTGGTTATTGATTCTTTAGACTTTTATTGCAGCTTGGATGTAAAAAAAATCAACCTATTGCAATAATGAAAGCAAAGAGTATCAAAGAGTTGGTTGATATAGCGTTGAGTAGTGGAAATTATTTTGC
>JANOYH010000077.1:0-7530 GCA_031428775.1 Bacteroidota bacterium | reverse complement strand
GCGTGTAACAATACATCGGCATCACTATGGCCCAATGCACCCTTATGATAAGGAATCTGAACGCCACCAATAAATAAATCGCGGCCTTCTACCAACTGATGAAAATCTACTCCTTGGCCAATCCTTAAACCCATATCTAATCAATTACTAGTCAAAGATAAGGGGGAGTATCTTTTAAATCTTTATTAATCAACCAAATTTAGTCAAAAACAGGGGATTCACCCACCCGTTATCCTTTTTACCCTGAAACTTTATGGGACAAGTAGGTAGGCGCAACATTATTACCGACTTTCTAAATCAAAATAACCGCCAATGGCAAAGACAAAAGAAGATAGAATTAAGACTGTATATGGTGGCGGTGGTCACGTTGTGATTTTAGGTGCTGGAGCGAGTATTGCTTCTTCATTTAGAAATCCTGAGCTAAATGGTAAAACACTACCTTCAATGGACAATTTCATAGACATTGTAGGACTTGCAGACATTGTAGGAAATCTTCCTGAAAAGTTGAGGGCAAAAAATTTCGAGCAACTTTATAGCAATTTACATAACGATAATCCTAACTCAGACGAAGTCCTTGAAATTCAACACCGAGTTTACGATTTTTTCAAGGATATGAAATTGCCTGAAAATGAAGCGACCCTTTATGACTTCTTAGTTCTTTCGCTTCGACCGAGAGACTTAATTGCAACATTTAATTGGGACCCATTTTTATATCAAGCATATTGTAGAAACGGACACATTGCAGATATACCACATTTGTCTTTTTTACACGGCTCAGTTTCCATTGGTTATAGCAAAGAAGACAATAGATGTGGACCAGTCGGTATGCAAATGAGGAGAGATGGTGGTTTGTTTGAACCAACTCCGCTTTTATATCCTGTTTCACAGAAAAATTACTCTGATGACGAATTTATAAGTATTGAATGGGAAAGAGTAAAAGAATGGCTAAAAAGGAACAGCACAAAACGTGTAACTGTTTTTGGATATGGAGCACCCGACTCCGATGTTGAGGCCGTTAGTCTTATGAATATAGCTTGGGGAACTGGAAATAAGAGGGATATGGAACAATTTGAAATTATTGATATTAAAGAAAAAAAAGTAGGTATAAAACGTTGGAGTAATTTTATACATTCCCATCATTACGACTATACGGATAATTATTTTAGGTCCTCTCTAGCGTACAATCCAAGAAGGACTTTTGAAAGTTACCATCAGCATAATCTTCCAATGACAATTGACGAGGCTTTTAGTAAATCAAACCCTGTTTCATCTGACATTAAGACATTGCAAGAACTTTGGGACTGGCACAAGCCATTGGTAGACGCAGAAAACGAATGGAAAAAAGAAAATTTACTGTAGAGCTAAATCGCTACTGTTGTGATTCGCGGTATCGTTTTTCCCGAATAGGACAGTAAAAGACAAGTTAAGTTCATACACTCGAAGTACAAAAGCCGTTGAATTGAAAAGGCCTACTTTTTCACTTTTGCCCTATAAAAAACCGCCCCAATATTCATTGAAGCGGCATCATTTTACCAACTTGAGATTATATCCCAAATGATCTTTACAATCATAGCTGACTTTGAAATTAGCTCTAAAAGAAAGATGACAAACCTAGTTTTTGATTTATTGGTTCTCTTAATCATATTAACAGCTGGCGTAATTTTATGCCATGTACCCTGCTACATTTGTGCAAAAGTCAATTACTCAAAAAAGAGTAAAGGGTTATAATTTAAAGAGAACCTCAAATAGGTTATAGGTTCAAATTTACAGAACTGACACTATAAAATAATTTATTTATAAAGCATTTTTTTTAATGCTATTTTAGTGAATGTCTGAGGCACTTGAATATGTCTTTAGGGGCACAACCATAAGTTTTAAAGGATCATCATTTGCTCAAAATGAGCAAATGACTTCTACTACAAGTAATCCCATAATTGCATTATGGTTTGCAAAAGAATGCTTGAATAAAAACCCGGATAAAGCATGCGTATATTTAGCAAAATCAGATAACTTATCTGGAATTCAATCAGAAAAAAATGTATTGGCATCTATTGAAAGTGAAATCGGTTACAAAATAGCACCTACAGAATTTTATAAACGAACTGAAGGGTATTTCCTGGTTCAGGATTTTCAGTCTGTCCTAACAATCGAAGGTTTTGATTGTCAAGATATTGTGAGAATTGAAAATCTTTCAAGGCTTTGTTTTGAAACAAAAAACATTAATCCTACTCAAATCAAAAAAATCGTACAATCACTACTCCCCTATTTGAAAAAGGCTTAAATTTATGAATATGATTTACTCTGAACATACTAGTTTAACACTGCAAGGAAAAGTTTCGATATCTATCCTTAGAAAAATGGACATTGCGGAGGTAACCCACAGTAATAGCCGATGGTTTTTTGTAGACTTTGCAACCACAGAAGTTAAATTACCATTCGATTTTGATACATTGTTATTAGGGGAGTCAAAAAAATTAATTAAATCCAATAATCTAGGCCGTATTAAAATTTTAAAAGCCGTAGATCAATATGGACACAAAATGAATATTATTCCACAAGGCTATAAATCAATTTGCTTAATATCTTTTGCTTCCACTATTCCACATGAAATAAAAAGTTTGCCAACCTTAAAACAATTTCAATATAATCCTAAAGCTATTTCGCTAGCTAGGCATAATAACATTCAGCTGGTGTCTCGTCCTAGAAATACCTTACATGGTTTTTAATTAATCCTGATTTTACTTTACAGTGGTATTTCTTAATCCTGGATTTTGTTTCCACTGTGAGGACACATCTTTATTAAAGCAATTCCTGAATAATCCAAATGCTGTTTTCCTGGTATTGCAAAATGACATTCCATTGGTTTCTGATTTGATAGTGTAAAAAAGAGAATTAAGTGTTAAATTCGGGCATTCTTTAAGGAAAATAAAATGAGTAAAATTAAAATAAAAAATTTCGGCCCTATCAAAGAAGGTTGTTTGGAGAATGATGGCTGGATTGAAATAAAAAAAGTTACTGTATTTATTGGTAACCAAGGGAGCGGCAAAAGTACCATTGCTAAACTAATTTCTACATTTACATGGATTGAAAAGGCGCTGACCCGTGGCGACTATGATAGTAAACATTTTGAGAGAAAAAATAAATTAAAAAACCAGTATTTGACCTATCATAGAATTGAGAACTATTTTTCAAATTCAGAAAACAGGGAAAATACGCTTATCGAATACCAAGGTGATTCATTCCAGATAACTTATAGAAATGGCAATCTTAATATTGCAGACGCAAAGAATGGATATTATCCGCTTCCTCAAATAATGTATGTTCCTGCTGAAAGAAATTTTATAGCTAATGTCAAAAAAGCAAAGGTATTAAATCTAACCTCTGATTCATTAATTGAATTTGTAACCGAGTATAATAATGCATTGAATTCAATGAAGGGAAACATGCAATTGCCAATTAATAAGGTTGATGTTGAATATAATAAATTAAATGATATTGTTTACATAAAAGGGAAAGATTACAGAATTAAATTAACTGAAGCTTCAAGTGGATTTCAATCTTTAGTGCCATTATATCTTGTCTCATGGCATTTAGCGAATTCTATAAAGCATCAAAGTGAGAACGAAAAAGAACCAATGACCAGTGAACAACGAGAGCGTTTTAGAAAACATGTTCAGGCTATATTTAATAATGATGACTTAACCGAGGAACAAAAGAGAATTGCTATTTCAGAAGAAGCTAAAAAGTTTAATAAAACTGCTTTTATAAATATTGTAGAAGAACCAGAACAGAATTTATTTCCAAGTTCACAACGGCAGATGTTAAATAGCTTACTGGCAATAAATAATATAAATACTGGCAACAAACTTATAATGACCACACATAGCCCCTATTTAATTAATTATTTGACTTTAGCAGTTAAGGCAGATTCTTTGATTGATAGAAGTATGAATTATACGGGTGAAGGCGATTTTAAAACAGCCATCTCAAAAATAGTTCCATTTAATTCAATTGTTAGATCCAATGACTTAGCAGTATATGAGTTAAATGAGAATGATGGTACTATTATATTATTAGAAAGCTATAAAGGTATGCCATCCGATGAAAATTATTTAAATCAGGGGCTTAGTGAAAGCAATGAATTATTTGCTCAGCTTTTAGAAATGCAGCAATCCTTATGAGCATAAATTTTTCCGAAACAAAATGTCAAACTTATTCTAACCGAAAGCTGTTTGGACTTTGCGATGACACTCCTCCAGTATCCAATCATGCCTACATTGATGAGTATGATGGAGCAAAATGGATAGCAGTTGTAGAAAATGAAGAAAGATATTATGTAACATTTACGGCAATTGATAATTGTATTGTAATCGAGCGCTCTGGCGGGATAGATGCTAAACGTTGCGATGGTGCATTAACTTATAATTACACAATAATATTTGTAGAACTTAAGAAAGGCGATCCATCAAAAAACAAAACAAGATGGATAGTAGAAGGGGAAGAACAACTTAAGGCAACAATTGGCTACTTTGAACTTGAAGATGATGCAGAAATCTATAATAAAAAGAAAGCATACATAGCAAATAGTTCACGCCCTAAATTTAATGAAGGTCAAACAAATCGTATGGAGCAATTTTTTAAACAAACAGGTTATGTTTTGAGAATTGAGAATAGAATTATTCTTTAATATAATGATCCAATCGGATTTGCGGAAATGGGTGCCTACATCGCCCAAAGCTAGGCGGGAGTATCTTTTAAATCTTTATTAATCAACCAAATAAATTCAAAAACAGGGGTTTTACCCTCCCGTATTCGGCTTCAGAACCGGGCCCAGCAGTTTCCATTTTAATGATTAACCCGCAATGGCATGCTTCTTTGCTTTAATTTTTACTGTTTGGCTAATAGGTTTAATTGTTTGATGTTTGTTAGAAATCTGGAAATTCCTTACTGCCCCTAACAGTTCAAATTTGTTCTCCTCGCTTGATCCTTCCATTTGTATATATATCTGCTTATATTTCTGAGGATCCCTTTTCAATTGCCTTAACTGAGAACTTGCCCTATATCCAAGAGTTTTGTTAACTTGAATATTCAAAACTTTTTTATTCAAGGTAGACCCAGATGTTTCAAATAAGAGGCCCCTCATGGTAAGTACATAGCTTTCTTTTGTTCTTGAGTTTTCAAAAAACAGGATAACCTTGTCGGGCTTTTTTTGTATCTCATTTAGCTTCGCACCAATAATTATACTACTGCTTTCCATAATACTCGTTTTTTAAATTCAGTCTTTCCGTTATGAAAAAATTATTAGGAAATAAAAACATACCTGTTTCTCCAAAACAGCTTTATGACTTCTATACTGCAAACGCTAAAATAGAACAGGATAAGATAGACAGACAAAAAAAACTACTGGAAGAAAAACTTAAAAAAGCAACTAAGGGAAACTTGAATTAAGCTTTAACTTAATTCAAGGAAATTCAAAATAAGTACTACCGGAGCATTATTTTTTAGTTTAATCCTCCTGCGCTAAATGAAACACCAACCCAAACCTTACCGTATTAGATAGCGGATTGCGCGTTACCCCAGATCCCGATGGTACCAGATAAGAGATATTTAGCCCAAAACCACCAGCATTGAAGCCCGCGCCTACAGTGAAATATTTGCGGTTGCCGCGGGTTTTGTCTTCGTAGAAATAACCCGTTCTAAAAAAGAACTGCTCGGCATAAGCATACTCCACCCCTATCGAAGCCTGAAAACTACTGGCCACCGAAGTTCCATCACTGAAACTCTGCACCCAGCTCTTGGCTACACCCATACTCCGGTATTCCGCCAGATTGGCCGAATCGGTACTATATACTCCCGTTGCCGATGGCGATACAGGCACCAACAATTTATTCAAATCCAATCCGAACGAAAGCCGATTACTTTCATTGATAGCCGCAGTATAAGACACCCCCAGCCCTAAGTTGGCGGGCAAAAAATCTTTGTTCTTCGCATCATTAGTATAACCAATTTTTGCGCCGAGGTTGGTGAGGGAAAGTCCCCAGGTTAGTCCAGCCCCCTCTTCATTCAACCCATGGTAGTAAACACCCACATCGGCCGCCACGGAATTGCCCGCTTTATACACCACACCCGTTCCCACATCGCCAGTAACTAGCCTTGAATTGATATAACGCAGCGATCCCCCAATACTGAAGTTCTCCGACAGCTTTCTAGAATAGCCAAAGTCAATAGCAAACTCAGCCGGCTTCACCGAATTGAGGATATTACCCGAATTATCGGTCAGCTGAATATTACCCAAACTAAAATAGCGCATGGTACTGCTGATGGCCGATACCTCGTCCAGTTTATAGAAGCCCGACATGCTGGCTAGGTACACGTCGTTCAGTCCCAGGTCCTTCAACCAAGGCGTATAATTCAACGAAATAGAAGATTTTGTAAGGGCGAAGGGTATTTTACCCACGTTCCAAAAGGGCGAGTTAGCGTCTGGCAGGGTGGCCACGGCAAGGTCTCCCATACCACCAGAACGCGCATCGGGCGAGATCCTCAAAAAGGGAACGGCGGTACTCACAATATTGATGGAATCTGTTTGGGCAATCAGGCTTGTGCTGAACACCACTACGCTAAAAGCTAATAGCAACAACTGTTTCAGGGTTCCTTTCATAAATAGAATGGTTTAATCTTGTTCGGGGGTTAGTCCGATTTACAATAAAAATAATAGTGTAAAGATTATGCCATTCAACAGTTTTAGAAAAGGATAATTTGCTTGGACTCTTGGTAGTAAGAATCTCCCAGCGATACCTTAATGCGGTAAATATATACAGATTTTTTTAGTTTTCTACCATTTTCATCCGTTCCGTCCCAATCTATAGCCACATTTCTAGTTCCTTCCGTTTGAACCAACTTCCTGATCCTCCTCGCCAACTGCCCCGTCTGCGTAAAAATGGCCAGCTCTACGTCCAATTGCTGGTTGGGCTGATTGTGCTCAAAAGAAATGGTTGTTTTATTAGTAAAAGGATTCGGATAATTCATTAGACGCTGTACTTCTAACTTTTGCTGCTTGGCCACTATAAAATCTAGGGTGGTTTCGCTAGAATTATTGGCCACGTCCCAGGCTTTGAGGCGGATCTGGTGATTGCCCGCGCTCATGGTAGGTAGTTGGTAGCGCACTTGTCCGCGTTGATAGCTATCTCTTACCGATGTATAAAAAGGATTCAGCACCAGCACATTGCGTTCGTTATTGTCAATGACGGCAGTGATATCGTGCCCAATGCCCGCCCCCGAAACGCTGATGCCCGAGGTATCGAAGAGGTTGAGGAGCAGGATGGGGTCTTGGTGGGTGAGGCCGCCGTTGCGAAAAAGAGTGTCGTTCAGGAAGGGCCTTAGGTCGGGACCGACTTTGTCGAGTGAGGCGGCGGCATTTATGCTGATTTTGAGGCTAGTGTCTGCTCCCGCCGCGTCTTTTTTACCGTCGCGTGCATAAAAGCTGAACCGCCCCTTACCCGGCACATAGTTGATGTCTTTGGGGAGGATAAA
>JANOYH010000076.1:0-17661 GCA_031428775.1 Bacteroidota bacterium | reverse complement strand
TGGGTCACTGATTTTGGTTCAAAAGGCATACACTTACAAGTGGAACTAGCTTCCAAAAAAAACAATGAGCACCTACATTTTGAATTGGACCTGCCTGGATATTATCAAACAAAAAATTTGTTGACCGTATTATCCGCCGTTGATGTGTTAATGCACCAAGGTTGGAAAATAAATTGGCCTATTGTGCATAAAGCATTGAAACAAGTGAAACATTTTACTGGCTTACACGGCCGTTGGGAAATAGTATCTGAACAACCTTTATTGGTCATGGATGTTGGACACAATGAAGATGGTATCAAAGAAATTGTGAAGCAAATTGAACTCAGTGGTAAACAACAGGTGCATATTGTGATAGGAATGGTAAAGGACAAAGAGATTGAAAGGGCACTCGCATTACTTCCAAAAAATGCACAATACTATTTTACCAAAGCACAAATCCCAAGGGCTTTAGATGAACATTTGTTAATGCAGCAAGCTGCTCTTTTTCAATTGAAGGGGAATTGTTTTCCTAACGTTCCAATGGCATTGAAACAGGCTTTATTACACGCAAGCAAAGACGACTTAGTACTAGTTTGCGGAAGCGTATTCGTTGTAGGAGAAGTGATTTAATTCATACAATTCACCGAATGCATAAACTCATTCATTTTTGGGGCTAGCACATCCAACCCAAACGAAGCATTGCATGATAAATGGCCCCAAGTTGAACACCGTGTTGCAATTTATTTTCGGCCAGCAATTCTTTGAGTTCGTCTTTAGTATAGGTTTCTATTTCAATGTTTTCATAAGGGTCAAAGCAAGTATCAGCAAGCTTTTCTGCATTTTTTGCCATGAAAAAATAAGCCGTATTATTATTAATAGCTGGATTGGGTGCTACTTGAAAAAGGAATTCTATTTCACTGGAAACATAACCGGTTTCTTCACGCATTTCTCGTATGGCTGATGCTTGTGGCTCTTCGCCCAATTCTAAAATGCCCCCTGGCAATTCTAATGTGGTAATTCCTTTAGCGTGTCTGTATTGACGAACCAAGACAATTTTTTGGTCTTTCGTTATGATTACGGTGTTAGTCCAGTCGGGCATTTCAATCACATAATAAGGTTCCATCACCCTTCCATCTGGCAACAAACATTTATCTGCTCTTGCTTGGAACATTTTGCTTTGAAACACCATTTTTGAATCCAATATTTTCCACTGCATATTAATATTATTATTTTATTGCAAAACCATTTTACCCATTTTCATTAGGGCATAATAAATGGTGCACACTTGCATGGCTTGCAAGAAATGTTGTTGTTTTAATAAAACCAACACTTCTTCCAAACTCACTAACGTTACCTCCACATCTTCTTCCTCATCTAGTACCTGTGTAGGGTCAAACACTCCTCCATGCGCAATGAACATGTGCATGTAATTATTGTGAATAAAGGGATTGTGTGCAACTTTTCCAAGGTATTCAATCTTGTCAAATCGATAACCAGTTTCTTCTAATAATTCTCTGGCCATGGCTTCCTCCAAAGAATCATCTGTGGCATCAACACATCCCCCTGGTAATTCCAGTGGTGTTAAACCTACACCATGCCGATAGATTTTTTCTAGAATTACTTTACCATCTTTTGTAAATGCCAATGCCGTGGCAAAATCGGGGAATTGGTAAGTATAAAAAGGAGTAATGATTGACCCATTGGGTTTTTCGCAAGTGTCAATTCTGATATCAGCCCATCGGTCTTTAAATAACTGTTCCCGCTTCAATAATTTCCATTCAAATTGCCTTTCCATTTTCAATTGTTTATTGCTGAAGTTTACCAATTTTTATTTTCTCTCAATGTAGTAATATGTGCTAAGTGGTGGTTGCTATGCCATGCATATAATCCCAATAAAAACCAAAGACTCATCTCTCTTTTACTTGCAGGATGAAACACTTCTCTTTTCCATTGCTCATCGGTTAAATCTTTTATAGCAGCTACCCACCTCAAATGCAGGGCATGCAATAAAGTAATGGATACATTGATAGGTACTGTATCATTATCTGCCAACATAGCCCATTCCTGTTCTTCATAGGGTTTGATGGTAGGATTGTTTTCTGTGATACCCAATTTGAAACGGATATAAGCATTCATATGACTATCTGCTACATGATGTACCAATTGTTTTACAGTCCACCCCCCATCTCTATAAGGTGTATTGATCTGCGCTTCGTCTAAATTGTTGATGGCCCTTTCAATAGCATCTGGAAGAAACTGTAAGTCTAGTAACCACTGCTTTTTCTGTTCTTCAGAATATGGTTTCGGTTCAAATTTACCGATAGGATACCGAGGATCAATTGTCATAGCTTTTTGTTTTATGAATTTAATAATTACTCATTCCTCAAATCATGCCCCGTTATGGCAATGAACACGTCTTCTAGGTTTGCTTTTTTTACCTCTTTAGGACGTTCAAATCCAGTTGCTACTAATTCATCAATCAACTTATCGGGAGAATTGAGTGCAATAATTCTACCACTATCAATAATAGCAACACGATCACACAATACTTCTGCCTCGTCCATATAATGCGTTGTTATTATTACCGTAGTTCCACTAGCCCTAATGGTCTTGATCAACTCCCAAAGATTTCTTCTTGCCTGCGGATCCAAACCCGTAGTTGGCTCATCAAGAAAAATAATTTTTGGGTGGTTAATTAAAGTAGTTGCGATTGAAAATCGTTGTTTTTGTCCACCACTCAATTCCTTGTATTTAGCTTTCGCTTTGTCGCGCAAATTCACCCTATCCAACAACTCAATAGAATCAACTTTTTCATTATACAAACCAGCAAAGAGCTGAATTAATTCTGTCAGGTTCAAGCTAGGATAGTATCCAGATGTTTGTAATTGTACCCCAATGATCTTCTTGATTTCATTGGGTGACTTGTCTAGGTTTAAACCATCTACCGTTACCTGACCACTCGTTTTAAACCGTAGTGTCTCAATAATTTCTAATGTAGTTGATTTACCAGCGCCATTCGGACCTAACAATCCAAAAATCTCTCCTTCAAACACGTCAAAACTGATTCCTTTCACCGCTTCAAAATCGCCGTATTTTTTGTGCAGGTCTTTCACCGAAATGATTGTCTTACCCATACTTTTATTTTAATGGAATACTAATGCCGATATTTTTGGGAGAAGTAATTTGCCCCTTCTTTTTTTGTTCTTCATGCATCATCACCGCAATAGCCCTCAATTGTTGTGCAGCAATATTGTTTACTACAAGTGCCGTTCCATTTAACAGAATACCTCCTCCAATTAAATACCAATTAACTGTTCTACTATCACCTGTTCCTATTAAGCCTATTACTGAAGTAGCTGTACCCAATACTGTCAACACAGTTCCCCAAGTTCTATTAGACCGATACTGATCATACAAAATGGTGTACTGCGGTGTATTCAATTTCGCTATCAAATAGTCTAAACGATGTTTGCCATTGTACAATTGTCCCTGATAAATCAATCCAGGTTTATTCATTGTAGGCATATAACTAACACCATTTGAATTATAATAAAACTGTGACGATTCTAATGTTTGTGGCTGCGCTTTCGAATCTTGAAAACAGCAAACAAAAAGACAGAAAATTACCATCAACCTCATGCAACTGGATTTAAAAAGGATTCTAACTCTTCCATCATATTCTTGCTTCCAATAAACAAAGCCGTTCTCTCGTGCAATTTAGTTGGTTGAATGTCTAAGATCCTTTGTGTGCCATTGGTTGCTTTACCGCCAGCCACTTCCAGTATAAATGCAAAGGGATTGGCTTCATATAATAAGCGTAGTTTACCCTTTGGTTTATCGAGTGTTCCAGGATACATAAAGATACCACCTTTAATTAGGTTGCGGTGTACATCAGCCACCATGGATCCAATATAACGTTGGGTATAAGGGCCACCTGTTTCTTTCGTTTTGCGCTGACATCCATCAATATAAGCCCTCACACTTTCAGTATATTGAAAGAAGTTGCCATGATTTACAGAATAAAATTTTCCATCTAAAGGGCATTGGATATTCGGGTGACTCAATGAAAATTCCCCTATTTGAGGATCCAATGTAAAGCCATTCACGCCCCTGCGTGTTGCATACACTAACATAGTACTCGAACCATAAATCACATAACCAGCAGCCACCTGCTTTACCCCAGGTTGTAAAAAATCTTCCGCAGTGCAAGGCTTACCAAGCTCACTAACCCTTTTATATACACTGAAAATGGTTCCAATAGAAACATTAACATCAATATTGCCACTACCATCCAATGGATCAAATAATACTACATATTTACTATTGTTGCTCACTTCATCATCAAAAACTACAAAGTCGTCCATCTCTTCACTACCAATTCCCGCGCAACTTATACCATGCTTTAACACACCCATGAATTGATTATTGGCATAGATGTCTAATTTTTTTACGTCTTCTCCCTGAATATTCACACTACCTGCATCACCTAAAATATCAACTAATCCGGCTTTATTCACTTCTACATTCACCCTTTTTGCTGCCAATCCAATATCACGCAATAAAGTACTCAATTCACCTGTTGCATGTGGAAACTGGCGCATCTGTTGAATGGTAAATTCATCAAGCGTAAGGATGTTCCTATTGATAATCATCTTTTAAATTATTTCTATAAAGATAATAAGCCCACACTAAACCACCACAAAATTTGACTAAACAGGCGTTTGTCTGACCTATATTTGCTGAACATTTTAAAACAAATATGGGCGGAGATGAAAGTATTCAAATTTGGCGGAGCAAGTGTTAATAGTATAGCAAGGATTCAACAACTAGCACTAATTATCAAAGAACAAACAAATGGCCCCCTAGTAATGGTAATTTCTGCAATGGGAAAAACAACCAACGCACTTGAATTAATTGCAAATGCTTTTTATGGAAATGAAAAAGATACCGCATTAGAACGGTTCCACGTATTAAAAGAAGAACACTTATTGGTAGCAAAACAATTGTTAGAAAAAAGATGGCACCACTGTGAAAGTCAACTGGCCGACTTTTTCACAGAAATTGAATGGTTGTTACACGACAAACCCGTTCGCCAATTCGATTATTACTACGACCAAATTGTTTGCTTGGGTGAATTATTAAGTTCTTGTATTGTAAGTCATTACTTACAAGAAGTGGGCGTTGAAAACGAATGGTTGGATGCAAGGGATTTAATTAGAACCGATAATAATTTTAGAGACGCAAATATTGACTGGGAAATTAGTACCCAAAAAATTCAAGCGTCAATTCAACTCAATAATACTGGATCGGCAAACATTGTAGTAACCCAAGGCTATATTGCTGCAACAGACGATAATGAAAGTACTACATTGGGCAGAGAGGGAAGTGACTATTCCGCTGCCATATTTGCCCATATTTTACACGCAGAAAGCTTGACAATTTGGAAAGACGTTGCTGCGGTTATGAATGGCGACCCAAAAGCTTTTCCTGACGCTGTACTTATTCCCACTTTGAGTTATTCTGAAGTAATAGAAATGGCCTATTATGGTGCGCAGGTAATACATCCTAAAACAATTAAGCCGCTACAAAACAAACAGATTCCCTTATATGTTAAATGCTTTTTGGATACTTCACTTCTAGGAACAACAATACATGAACTTCCAGTTAAAAATTTACCTCCAATCATTGTAATAAAACAAAACCAAGTTATGGTTACAATGAATACACAGGACTATAGTTTTGTGGCCGATCAGCATATCATTGAACTCTATTCGCTATTTGAAAAATTACACGTAAAACCAAATCTAATGCAAACAACTGCCATTAGTGTGTTGATTTGTATGGACGACTATTCAGATAAAATCAATCAACTTGCATCAGCTGCTAGTGGGGTATTTGACGTGCAAATAGAAAAAGGGTTAACTCTTTTAACGATAAGGCACTATAACGAATCTGTCATTAAAACGCAAATAGAGAATAAAAAAATATTACTGCAGCAACAGACAAAAGAAACCGTTCAAGTTTTGTACCAATAATATGTTTACTACTCATGTTCAACTCAATTTAATAATTATTTGAAAACAAATGTCTTTGCAACATTGATTTCAATTCTGTTTCTTTAAATGGTTTCACCAATACATCCGTAATTCCAGCTTTGCGATAGGCGTCTAAATCGTCTTGCATAATAGTAGCTGTTAATGCTACTACAGGCAAACTTGCTTTACCATTGGGATGATTACGTATAGCAGTAGCCAACTGATCACCTGTCATTTTGGGAACGTTAATATCAGTTAATATAATGTCGTAATGATTGTCATTGAACATTTGCCAACCAATTTGTCCGTCTTTGGCTAGATCGTATGGCAGGTTGTTCTTCTTTAACAACAAACCTAGTAACATGGCATTCATTTCATTGTCTTCAATCACCAATGCTTTTTTACTTGCAAAAGAATGCTCCACTACTAAATTAGACTTGTAAGTTTCTGGTTGATGATTGGCATGCCCAATTTCATTGTCAATGGTATACATTAATGAAACTGCAAATTCACTGCCTTCATTTAGTTTGCTGGCTACTTCAATATTTCCACCTTGAAGCTCGGCCAACATTTTACAAATGGGCAAGCCCAAACCGGTACCACGAATGGCCCTGCGAGATTCTGCTGATTTATCATTGGAAGTTACCTGGGTAAACTCTTCAAAAATATGGTCGAGTTGATCGGCAGGAATACCAATTCCAGAATCTGCTACCTTAATTCTAATAGAGACCATTTGTCCGTTTCGGTTAGAGGCAGCTGCAGCAATAGTAACATTGCCTTTTTCAGTAAATTTAATGGCATTACTGGTAAGGTTAAATAGAATTTGCTTTAAACGGAATTTATCGCCAATTACAATTAAGTCGTTCGGAATGCTCAATTCTTCTTTTATCTGTATCCCTTTTTCTGCAGCTGCAGCAGAAAAAGCAAATGCCACTTCTTTGATTGCTTCAGATATATTAAAAGGAATTTGTGCTAGTTTCAATTTACCTGCATCCAGTTTAGAGAAGTCCAATACATCATTCACGGTATGCAATAAGTGATCGGAGCTGGTTTTGATGGCTTGCAAATACTTCTTCTTTTCAGGGTCGTATTCCAATCGGTCAATAATATCTGTGAAGCCCATGATTGAAGTAAGTGGCGAGCGAATTTCATGGCTCATATTGCTCAAAAAACGACTCTTCATCTGCGTCATTTTCTCGGCATTTTCCCTAGACTCAATCAGTTCATTCTCGTATTTAATTAATCGATAAATATTAAAGGATAGCAATAATATGATGACCAAAATTATTCCAAGTGAACCTAATGAAAACCGTTTAATAGAGTCCCTAGATTCTAAAGATATAGCCAACGCATTTTGAAGGTGCTGCTTTCTATCTGCCAATTCTCTTTGCAACAATACTTCAAGGGCTTCATCAATTTGTCCAATAATGGTAAGATTGGTTTCTGCAAGTGTTTTTTCACTTTCATTGAGCTTCTTTCTAATATTGAACTCTTCATTTACTTTGCCCTGATAAAATTGTTGGATCTCTTCAGACAATTTGTTGATAGAGGAATCCAACACAGACATTTTGCTGGAAGAATCTAAGGGATTGGTTAGTTCTGATGATTCGCCTTTTGCATATTTCAATGCAGTTGTATCTTCTTTATTGGAAAACAAATCGCCCAATTTTTTGAAGAAGCCTTTTTTCTTTTGCGGAACAGCTTTTAAAGTATCTACCCTGTTTACAACAAATCCCGACAATATCGATTTGTCAATTTGAGTAATTTTAATGGGCTGATTAATTTGTGCAATCCTTGAATAATTAATTTTCTTCGCACTACTTGAAACGGAATCCTCAATTCTTTTCAATTGCGCTATCATATCGGCCAACTCAATTTTTTTATCCAGCCCAGAAATGATCTGTTTTATATCTGCACTATCATTACCAACCATGATTTGTTGCAGGTTAAAAGTAATCTGACTCAAACCTGCCAAAAAAGCCTGTTTGCGTAGCGTATCATAATTACTTAAGTAAATGCGATAGTTGTTTTCCGCAACAGAAAGTTGCTTGTCTGTCTCTTGTAAAAGCCCAATACTTGGATTTTGAATAACCAAAGTATCAATGGATTGTCTTAGGGAAACAAGGCTTCTGGAATTTAAAGTATTTAAAACTAATACAGACACCAAGACTACCAAACAAATGATAATCAGGATGATATTAGAAATAGAAAGTTTTAGCTTTTTCATTGCTACTATCAATTTTCTTAGGGATTACGGATATTAAATATACAATAAAATGGCAATTATGTTAACCAATTGTGAAATATACCAAGTACTTGGTAGTGATGTTAAACATAATTTTTGAAACAATTCACTAGTAGAAACGGTATTCCCCTTTTGTATTTATTGTAATGACTGGCAGTCTTTTACTGTCTTCAAAATATTGATATACTTCCTTTAGTCTATTAGCGTAACGTAGATAATCTGGATCTTGTTTGGTACTTTTTTTGAAAAAAACATTGCTTTTTTCCGAATGGAATCTGATGGGGAAAATGTGCACAGGAATAAAATCTTGGCCCTGTGCATGTGCATGGGCAGCCAACACATAAAGTTCTTCAATTTTATCGTCTTGTATGGGTATGCAACCCTGTGTTACGCATTTTCCGTGTATATATATTTCGTTTCCCGGCTTTATAGAATCGCTTAAAAACAGGTCTGATAAATTAGGATAGTTTATTCCAAGTGAGAGGTGATAACTACTATTTGGATTGAATTCATTGATAAAATAAAATCCCTCAGGCACTTGAAAATCGCCATTCATTCTCTTTGGTCCCATCGTACCCGACAAAGCACAAACAGGATAAGTTTTGAACAATACATAGGGGTCATCACTATTGGGTTTAACCCATACTTCTAACTGACTTTCGTATTTAAAACTTCGCAGATAGATATTCTTAGGTGGAAAACTCAAATGCGCTCGTTCAAACTGCTTTTTTAAAGAGTCGTTTTTGTGTTTAAATGCATTTAGTACACGAGGATTGCTTTTCTGATTAGTGATAAATGCATTTTGGGCATTGAGCACAGTAGCCAAATACAAGAAAATCAACAGCAGTAACCTACCCTTCATACATTCAAAATTAGGCATCCTTAATTAGACCTTATACACAAAATATTTACAGGTTCCCTCTTTGGTCTTGCTCTCGTTCAATAGCTTCAAATAAAGCTTTGAAATTTCCTTTACCAAAACTTACAGCTCCTTTTCGTTGAATGATTTCAAAGAAAAGCGTTGGTCTATCTTCTACTGGTTTTGTAAAAATTTGCAACAAATAACCCTCTTCGTCTCTGTCAACCAAGATTCCCAATTGCTTTAATGGTTCAATAGATTCATCTATTTGACCAACCCTATCAATCAACTCATCATAGTAACTACTAGGAACTTTTAAAAATTCAATACCTCTTTGTTGTAGCTGTGTTACCGTTTGAACAATGTCGTTGCTGGCCAATGCCACATGCTGACAGCCTTCTCCTTGATAAAAATCTAAGTATTCTTCTACTTGTGATTTCTTTTTCCCCTCTGCTGGTTCATTGATGGGGAATTTCACAAAACCATTCCCATTACTCATCACCTTACTCATTAAAGCTGAATATTCTGTAGAAATATCGGAGTCATCGAAAGTGAGGATATTTTTAAACCCCATAACATCTTCATAAAACTTAACCCAAGGATTCATTTGATTCCAGCCAACATTTCCTACGCAATGATCAACATATAACAATCCGGTTGACGATGGCTGATAATCGCTGGTCCATTTTCTAAAACCTGGTAAAAAAGGACCACTGTAATCATTCCTTTCAACAAACAAATGCACGGTATCTCCATATGTATGAATACCTGAAATGACTACTCTCCCATTTTCATCCTTTAATGAAATGGGCTCCATATATGATTTTCCACCCCTAGCTGTGGTTTGCAGCCAGGCGTCTTTTGCATCCGCTACTTTTAAGGCCAGAAACTTGATCCCATCACCGTGTTTATATACATGGTCAGCAATCTCATTATCATTTCTTAAAGCTGTAGTAAAAACAAACCTGAGTTTATTCTGTTGAATAGCATAACTCACTTTGTCTTTCAATCCAGTTTCTGGGCCAGCATATGCCAAGCTCTGAAAGCCAAATGCAGTTTTATAAAAATGAGCCGCCTGTTTGGCATTACCTACATAAAATTCTACGTAATCTGTTCCTTGTAATGGCAAGAAATCTGTATTTGAAGTTTTCGTTGAAATAACAGCATTGGTAGTTTCCATAAATATTTAGTATGAATAGTTTGTATGAATAAGATGGTACACTGGTGTCTTTATGCCTTTATAGACAAACTATGGCAAGAATCATCCATGGCAAGGGCTACCATCAACAAACAATAGCAAAAACGCTCATCACCAAAAACTTTATGTGGGTAGTCTGGTATCATTCAAAACAAAAATACATAAATGAATGCATCTTTAGGACTTACTTTATGCAGGTTCTTTATCTTCGCGTGAATCCCTAAATTAATAACATGAAAGTAGGCATATTAGGAGGCGGTCAGTTGGGAAGAATGTTGCTACAAGCTGCAGCTGATTTTACGGTAGAAACCTTTGTATTGGAAAATGATCCTAATTGCCCAGCTGCACATTTATGTCACCACTTTACCCAAGGCGATATCCGCAACTACCATGATGTTTATGCCTTTGGAAAAACATTAGACGCCATCACCATAGAGATAGAATCGGTTAATATAGAGGCTTTAGAACAGTTGGAAAAAGAAGGCGTGAAAGTGTACCCTAATCCCGCCGCAATCAAGATTATCAAAAATAAAATTATCCAAAAACAATTTTATGCAGATAATGAAATACCCTCTTCCAACTTTGTAATAACCAATAGTTTAGCTGAATTATCCAATCACGAATCACTTTTGCCAGCAGTACATAAAATTGGAGAAGGTGGTTATGATGGAAAAGGTGTGCAAGTAATTAGGTCTAAGGATGATTTTCAAAAAGGTTTTTCGGGTCCGGCAGTTCTTGAAAAAATGGTATCCATACACAAAGAGTTAGCCATCATTATTGGAGTTAACAATCAGGGAGAAACAGTAGTTTACCCAATTGCTGAAATGCTTTTCGACCCCATTTTAAACCTACTGGATTACCAAGTTTCTCCCGCAAGAATACCAGAAAATGTTTGGTGGAAGGCAGAAGCCATTGCCATTAAAGTAGCAAAGTCATTGGCTAGTGCGGGTTTATTTGCGGTTGAATTATTTGTTGACCAAGAAGGCCAAGTTTGGGTGAATGAAACGGCTCCAAGGGTACACAATAGCGGACACCATACAATTGAAGGAAACTTTTGTAGTCAATTCCACCAATTATGGCGAATAATAATGGACCTACCTTTGGGAAATACCGACGCCATCTTACCTGCATCTATCGTAAATATATTGGGAGCACCTGAATTTTCCGGTCCTGCTGTTTATGAAAACCTTAATGAAGTCTTGAAAATTGACAACGCTTTTGTTCACCTATATGGCAAAGCAGCAACCAAACCGGGGAGAAAAATGGGACACGTCACCATTCTCAGCAAAGACTATCAAGAACTCGTTTATCAATCGCACAAAATCAAACAACTCTTAAAAGTTATCTCAAAATAATTTTTTATTTGTGTCTCGGCAGCATCATTTCAGTAAAAAAAAGGTCTACTTAAACATTACTTTGGTACTTGCTTTTTTTACTGCTAATGGAAGCATATAACCAATACCAATTAAACTTTTTGCTTGTAAAGCTGGTGAGGTTTTATTTTCGCCAAAGAGTCGCACATTGTCGTCATAGATCAAGTCAAGACTATAAGTAGCAGAGAAATGACTATTGATTTTGAATGCAAAAAGGTTGGTCATGTATAAGTCGATATTCTGTGGATCTTGAATATAATTTGAGAATAGGTCTAACCTACCCTTATACCCAATATTTTTAGCTAGTGTAACTACATAGTTTGCCGTTATAAAAGCACCAACTTCATGCAACGAATGTGCCCCTTTGGGAACACCATAGAGTCCCTTTGCAGACAATTCATTATTTGTAACAACGATATACCTTGAAGTTAAAGGCGATAAAAACAGTGAAAATTGTGGGATGGGTTTAAAGTCAAATCCGATTGAGAAGATGAAATATCCGGGCGATAAAAAAGAAGAAGTTAATTCAGCAGGGGTAGCACCGTAATTGTATCCATTAAAAAACTGAGAACGAAAGTTAAATAAACCTGATACATACCATTTACCCGTAGAGTCCATTTTATAACCATACTTGGTAAGATAATCCATCCTATCGTCGTTTTTTCTTCCCCCAGAACTAGTGGTGTTTACATAACCTAAGTTTAAATCAATACTATTATCCCAAATATGTCGTCCTTTTCTATAAAATAAGAAATAAGTTAAACTCGTATTTGCTGCCAACGAAAAATTATCCCCACCTGCTGCCCAATTACTCAAAGAACCTTGTGAAAGGGTAAAACTAAATAAGCCCCCCCTTTTCCAAACCCATTCAGTAGAATCAAACTCTTTTTTAACGGCCCTAGAAGTTTCAGACCTAAGTTTGATCACTGAAACGTCTTGTGCATAAACTAAAAGACCAAAGAAAACTAAACTGATTGTGAGAAATTGCTTCATCTTAATTAATTATTGCCCGCGAAAATAATTGATAATCATAAGTAATTCGAATCGGAATTCTGAAGTTTAACAATGTAATGCTGCCAATCTGGCACATCGCTAGTTTTTTTCTGTATTTTCGCAGACTAAAAAAGGGAGCACCATGGAATTGTTGGATCTATCAAGTAAAGTTCAGGATGAAACAAGGCAGGGTGAGACATTTCTTCCCACCGTTGTACAACAGCAACACTTTAAAAAACATTTCTATATAGAAAGTTATGGTTGTGCCATGAATTTTGCCGATAGTGAAGTAGTTGCTTCCATTTTGCAAGCCAATGGATTTGGCCCAACTGCCATTTTTGAAGAAGCCGACCTTGTATTAGTCAATACCTGTTCCATTAGAGAAAAGGCGGAAATGACCATTCGAAAGCGCCTCACTGAATTCAGAAAAGCCAAGGAAAGTAAAAAGGGTATGCTGGTTGGCGTTTTGGGCTGTATGGCTGAGCGATTGAAAGGCAAATTATTAGAAGAAGAGAAACTGGTCGATTTAGTGGTTGGTCCAGATGCTTATAGAAGTTTGCCTTTATTAATTGAAGAGGCAACGAGCGGACAAAAAGCCGTTAACACACTACTTAGCAGAGATGAAACTTATGCCGATATAGCGCCGATTAGACTTGACAGTAATGGCGTATCAGCATTTGTATCTATCATGCGTGGTTGCAACAATATGTGCAGTTTTTGTGTGGTCCCCTTCACGCGTGGAAGAGAAAGAAGCAGGTCGGCAGAAAGCATTATTGCAGAATCAGTGGAATTATTTAATAAGGGTTATAAAGAGATTACTTTACTCGGACAAAACGTTGATAGCTATTACTGGGTAAACGAGCAAACCAATGTGGCAACAACATTTGCTGAATTGTTGGAGCAGATTGCTTTGATAAGTCCAATGTTAAGGGTTCGTTTCAGCACCTCACATCCCAAAGACATCACAGACGAAGTCTTGTTTACCATTGCCAAATATGAAAACATTTGCAATTATATTCACTTGCCCATTCAAAGTGGCAATAACCGCATTTTGCAATTGATGAATAGAACCTATACAAGAGAATGGTATATGGCAAAAATTCATCGGATCAGAGAACTCATTCCTGATTGCGGCATAAGCACGGATATCATTACAGGATTTTGTACTGAAACGGAAGAAGACCATCAGGAAACAATAGATATCATGGAGAATAGCAAATATGATTATGCCTATATGTATTTCTACAGTGAGCGCCCAGGTACACTAGCAGAAAGAAGGTATGAAGACGATATCCCGGAAGAAACAAAAAAGCGCAGGCTTACAGAAATAGTAGACACACAATACCAATTGTCATTGAAGAGCAATCAACGTGATATAGGAAAGACTTTTAAGGTATTGGTAGATGGAGAGAGTAAGAAAGATAGTAACTATTGGAAGGGAAGAACAGACCAAAATAAAGTAGCTGTATTTCCAAAAGAACATTTTGGTATTAAGTTGGGCGATTATGCCCTGGTACGAATACATGCATGCACCAAGGGAACTTTGTTGGGCAATTATGTAACATCAAAATAACTTGACTCAAAAGAATGGCAACATTCTGCAAATAAGAAACATGGATTTACAATCGATTAAAAATAGGTTTGGAATTATAGGAAATGCACCTGCATTAAATCATGCGTTGAATACCGCGGTGCAAGTAGCTGCTACTGATTTGACTGTATTAATTGTTGGAGAGAGTGGTGTAGGAAAAGAAGTATTCTCCCAAATTATACACGCCCTATCTAGTAGAAAACACAATCCTTTTATTGCAGTAAACTGTGGTGCAATTCCAGAAGGCACTATTGATTCAGAATTATTCGGACATGAAAAGGGTGCTTTTACAGGTGCCGTAGACAGTAGAAAAGGATATTTCGAAACCGTAAGCGGAGGTACCATATTCTTAGATGAAATTGGCGAAATGCCATTGGGTACGCAGGCAAGACTTTTACGCGTGTTAGAAACGGGAGAATTTATTAGAGTAGGTTCTTCAAAAGTTCAAAAGACTGATGTACGCGTAATAGCAGCAACCAATAGAGAGTTATTAGAGTTTACACAAAAAGGGCGCTTTCGAGAAGACTTATACTATCGTTTAAGTACTGTTCCAATCAGAGTGCCTTCTCTGAGGGATAGAAAGGAAGACATCTTATTGCTTTTCAGAAAGTTTGTGGTTGATTTTTCTGAACGATATAAAACGATACCAGTACAACTAGACGAGGAAGCCAAGCAACTGATGATCCAGCATGGATGGCAGGGTAATGTGAGGGAATTAAAAAACATAGCAGAACAGATATCTGTACTTAGTATCAATCCACAAATCAACGGATCTGAATTGAGAAAATTTCTTCCAGAAAAAATGGGCAATCGTTTACCCGTACTAGCCCATCAAAATACATCGCATGATTTCAACAATGAGCGGGAAATTCTCTACAAGCTTTTTTTTGATATGAAAAAAGACGTCACAGAATTGAAGAAAATGTTTTTGGAAATTTTACAGAATCCTTCATTGGCGGGTAGTGCAGCTAATTTCACAAGAGACTCCTTGAATAATGATTTTCATGGAGCAAATGAATTACCGGTTGTAACAACTTCTACAAATAGTGTTTCCTCTACGGCAAACCTTCAACCCGCATACAACAATGCGAATAACAATACACATCAGCAACCCATGATTTTGAGTGAAGAAAATATTCACCATCATGAGGAAATTGAAGAGTCGTTAAATATCATGGATAAGGAAAAAGAATTAATTGTAAAAGCACTTAAAAAGCATAAGGGAAAAAGAAGAGACGCTTCATTAGATTTGGGCATTAGTGAAAGAACACTCTATAGAAAGTTAAAAGAATACGATATTGATGAATAATCTATATATTGAAACAAAATGGTGGAAGATTTGTACCTGTAAAATTGATGAATGAGCGTTATGTTGCATTATATTAAAAAAGGAAAAAACATATTTTGGGTCTTGTTCTTTTCAACTTTATCCAGTTGTGGAATATATACATTGAATGATGTATCGATCGACTATACCAAAGTAAAAACTATCAAGATTTTCTTTATTGAGAATAAGGCGAATTATGTGAATCCGCAATTAAGTCCCCAGTTATATAATAAATTGTTACAAAAAGTAACGAATTCAACCAAGCTGAACACTACCAATAATGATGATGCACATTACCAAGTACAAGCCACCATCACTGGCTATAATCCATCACAAACGGTAGGAATAAGTGCCCAGCAAGCAACCACTAACCGATTAACAGTAACGGTTCATGTGGTATTGAAAAAAACATTGGAGAACAAAACAGAGGAATTTGATGTAAGTAGAAATGCCGATTTTTCTGCAAACTTATCGCTGCAACAAGCAGAAGGGCAATTATTAGACGAAATGGTGAGAAATCTGACCGACGAAATTTTTAACCATATATTTTCCAACTGGTAATCAAGTTGTACTTTTATTGATATGAACGCATCGCAGGAAAAAGCCTTATTGTATTTAACAGGTACCGCCAAATTGGAGCTTGTGCAGGAAGAAACTTTGGTACAAATGGCCCATGAGCATCCTTATTTTGCGCCGATTCAATTATTTCTTGCCGAAAAATGGAAGCAATCTGGTGCTACTCAATTCCCTGAACAAGCACAAAAGACTAATTTATATTTCACCAATCCCTATTGGCTTCACTATCAATTGTCTGAACACCAGCCCCTACCACTTCTAACCAATAATACCGTAAATATTGAACCTAGTGAACAAGTAACTGCAGAGGAAGAAGTATTGCCAACCATACAAAAAGCAACTCCCGAAATTAATAAGATCGAAATTTCTTTGGATAATGATCCAATACCAACTAACTCGAATCAGGCTTCAAGCGGATTTACTATCCCCACAGTTGAATATGTAAAGGAAATGATGCGCAATATTGACAAGCAACCTACAATTGCATCAATAGAAGAAGCAATTGTTCCAGCATTGATTGAGCCTTTAGAAGATTCAAAGGCAGCAACTGTGGAAGAAGAAATCGAAGCCGCCCCAGTTGGAACTGCCTCCGATCAAAGCAACAATAAAATATCCAGCTTGCTATCAGGTCAATTAGCTGCATTCAAAAAACCGATTACAGAAGCCGACCAATTGGGCTTGCCTACTGAAACCATGCATACGGTGGATTATTTCGCCTCTCAGGGCATCAAAATAGACCTATCTAAGATTCCGCAAGATAAGTTAACGACTCAATTAAGGAGGTTTACAGACTGGCTGAAATACATGAAAAACGACAATCCTAATCCGGTTGACTTAGGAACACACCGAGATTTGGAAGAAGCGGTTGAAATGATTGCCAAATCATCGAACGTATCAAAGGAGGTTTTAACCGAATCTATGGCAGACGTTTTACAAAAACAGGGGCAGATTGACAAGGCAATTCAGCTCTATATTAAATTAAGTTTCTTAAATCCTGAAAAATCCGCTTATTTTGCTGCGAAAATTCAACACTTAAAAGGTATACAATGATAATTTTGTTTTTGATTTTGATAGTGCTTGCTTGTGCCGCACTAGGTTTCATGGTTTTGATCCAAAACCCCAAAGGCGGCGGCTTATCAGCCAATGTAGGTGGTATTGGAAACCAGTTAATGGGTGTTAAACAAACAACCGATGTTTTGGAAAAAGGAACTTGGCTATTTGCAGCGATCATTGCATTATTGGCCCTTTTCTCTAGTTTATTTCTAAAAGGCGGTGCAAGTTCAACCATTAACAATTCCTTATTACAAAAAGTAAATACTAGCAGTACTACACCTGCAGCTCCTGCAGCTACTCCTGCTAACACAGTTCCTTTGAAAGCAGATTCTGGCAAAAAATAAATGGTTTTAAAATTATTATGGCCCTGTCTGTGCAAACAGACGGGGTTTTTATTTAATTTAAACCAATGAAATCAATTTTTCGCTTTGG
>JANOYH010000075.1:0-9949 GCA_031428775.1 Bacteroidota bacterium | reverse complement strand
ATTGAAGATTGTGTAGAAAAATATATCAATACATCACAAATCACGCATCTAATAACTATTAGTTGTACGGGAATGAGTGCACCGGGATTAGATTTGGAAATTGTAGAAGCTTTAAACCTATCCCCCAATCTTTTTCGTAGTTCTATCAATTTTATGGGATGCTATGCCGCCATACATGGATTGAAATTGGCGCAGATGATTTGTGCTACTGAACCAACTGCACAAGTAATGCTGGTGGCAGTAGAATTATGCACATTGCACTTTCAAAAGGAATATACTGCAGATAGTGCTTCAAGTAGTTTACTATTTGGAGATGGCTGTGCTGCTGTATTAGTGAACAATTATCCCACAAAACAAAGTATCAGTATTGAAGGGTTTCATTCTCATATTGCTTTGCAAGGAAAACAAGACATGGCTTGGCAAATCAATACTAAGGGCTTTTTAATGCACCTTAGTAGCTATATCCCTAAACTGATTGAAGCTGACATTGCTACCATTCTATCAGCAGCTAAGAAAAAATGCATTCAAGATGGTACTGAAATTAAATATTGGTGTATTCATCCAGGAGGCAAAAAAATTGTTGACCTCATACAACAAAAATTATTACTTACTGATGCAGACACTGCTTATTCCAGAAAAATTTTGGAACAATATGGCAATATGTCGGCACCAACCATCTTATTTGTATTGAAAGAAATCATGGAAGCACCTTTGCAAAATGGAGACCCCATTTTTGGAGTGGCATTCGGACCAGGACTAACCATGGAAACTTTTGTTGCAAGAAAAAGGACTATATAAATGAAGTTCAATCAACGATCATTAGAAAAAGAATTACTGGATGGAAGCAATATTCCATTTAAAGAGATTGCATTAAATATGCAAGAACTGAATACAATAAATCGGATATTAGGTGGACATCAAATTACCATTACAGGATTTAAACATATTTTGCGAAACAGAAAAACAATCAGTGTCTGTGAAATTGGCAGTGGAGGGGGTGATAATCTTGTGGCAATTGTAAAGTGGTGTGCTATGCATGGCATTCAGGTTAACTGCATTGGTATTGATATGAATGAAGCATGTATAGCATTTGCCAAAAAAAATCCAACCCTACTAAACAACACAGCATTTATATGTAGTAATTATTCAACCGTAGTTTTTGAAAAAAAACCAGATATCCTGTTTTCAAGTTTATTTTGCCACCATTTTTCTGATGAGGATTTGCAATATCAATTAAATTGGATGCAAAAAAACAGTACAATGGGTTGTTTTATAAATGACTTGCACAGACATTGGTTGGCCTATTTTTCTATAAAATACTTAGCTCAGATTTTTTCAAAGTCGTACCTATTAAAAAACGATGCTCCCTTAAGCGTAGCCAGAGGATTTACAAAAAGAGAATGGGTTAAACTCTTCAAAATAGTAGGTATTACTAATTATACTATCCAATGGAAATGGGCATTTAGACATTTAATTATTTTCAAAAACCCGTTGTGATGAATGAACCATTTCAATACCAGATTGGCATAATTGGTGGAGGGCTAGCTGGACTATGTTTGAGTATTCAGGCAGCAAATGCTGGCTTTAAAACGATCCTTTTTGAAAAAGAAGCGTATCCCTTTCATAAAGTTTGCGGCGAATATATAAGCATGGAAAGTTTCCCTTTTCTAGAGCGATTAGGACTTCCCATCAACGAATGGAACCTTCCCTTTATTAAACGTTTAGAAGTATCTGCACCGAATGGGAAAGTGCACCAATTCCCATTACCCTTAGGCGGCTTTGGGGTAAGCAGGCATTTTTTAGACCATCAACTGTATCAATTAGCGCTAAAAAAAGGGGTTACCATTTTGACAAACACAAGGGTCCTTCATGCACATTTCATGGATGACCGATTTGACATTCAAACTGATCGTGGTGCCTATTATGCTACTTTTGTTGCTGGGAGTTTTGGGAAACGAAGTAATATCGATATCAAACTAAACCGAACTTTTATACAAGAAAAAACAAAGTCCTTAAACAACTATATCGGTGTAAAATACCATATCAATTACCCGCATCAAGAAGACCTAATTTCACTCCACAATTTCAAAAATGGATATTGTGGAATTTCAAAAATAGAAGACAACAAATCATGTCTTTGTTATTTAACTACTGCTCAAAACCTACATGCGTGCAACAATCAAATAAAAATTCTTGAAGAAAAAATCTTGTTTAAAAACCCAAGGCTGGAACAAATTTTTAAAGAAGCCCACTTTCACTTTAAAAAACCACTAACCATTTCGCAGGTAAGTTTTCAGGAGAAAAGTAGCGTTGAAAACCACCTCATATTATTGGGAGATGCGGCTGGCTTGATTACACCACTATGTGGAAATGGAATGAGCATGGCCATGCATAGCAGCAAAATACTCTTTGAATTAATACAAAAATATTTTACCAATGTATTAGGCAGGCAAGAACTAGAATTGGCTTATCAATCAACATGGCATGCACAATTTGCTTCAAGATTAAAAATGGGTAGAATCATACAACGATTTTTTGGAAATGAACAGATGACTGGTATATTCCTAAACATGATGAGCCATTTACCAGTGATAGGAAATAAAGTTATCGCATCAACACACGGGAGGCCCTATTAATCATTTAGTCCTCATCAAAACAAAGGGGTTAATTAAAAGAACCAAAAAAGAATTGTTCAGAAGAATAAATAGGATTACCAAATTTGGTCTTTAATGGTAGCATAGACCATTGCCACACCATCTTCTAAACTAATAGAAGCTTTCCATCCAAGATTGTTCAATTTGGTTACATCCATTAGTTTCCTAGGAGTACCATCTGGCTTTGAAGGATCCCAGATGATGGCACCATCAAAGCCAACAATCTTTTTTACTAGTTCTGCTAGGTCCTTTATACTGATATCTTCTCCTACCCCAACGTTCACTAGTCCAGATTCATTATAATGTTCCATTAAAAAAAAACAGGCATCCGCAAGGTCTTCCACGTGTAAAAATTCTCTTTTGGGAGAACCCGTACCCCATAAATTAACGGTGGGTAATTGAGACCGCTTTGCTTCAATGAATTTTCTAAGCATGGCAGGCAATACATGCGACTTTTCCAAATCGTAATTATCATTCTGTCCAAATAAATTAGTAGGCATCACAGAAACAAAATTGCATCCGTATTGTGCCCTGTATGCATCACACAATTCAATTCCTGCTATCTTGGCAATTGCATAAGGTTGATTGGTTGATTCTAAAAATCCAGATAATAGGTATTCTTCTTTTAATGGCTGTGGGGCCATTTTAGGATAAATGCAAGATGAACCAAGAAACATGAGTTTTTCTACCCTATTCACATAAGCTGCGTGAATGGTATTTGCTTCAATCATGAGGTTTTCATAAATAAAATCGGCACGATAGGTATTGTTAGCAACAATACCACCCACTTTTGCTGCAGCAAGAAAAACAAAATCTGGTTTTTCTGATGCAAAGAAATTGTTGACCATTGACTGACTACGTAAATCCAGTTCTTTAGACGTTCTTGTAATTACTTTTTTAAAACCCTCTTTTTCCAATTTTCTAACAATGGCACTTCCCACCATTCCCCTATGTCCAGCCACATATATTTTAGCGTCTTTTCTCATGATTATTCAAATTCATTCTTGATATCAAATCCACTTTCTTTCAAAAATTGTTGCTTTTTAAATAGGTGTAAATCGCTCTTCACCATTTCTTGTACCATTTCTGCCAAGCTATATTTAGGCTTCCATCCAAGTTTTTCCCAAGCTTTTGTGGGATCACCGATTAATAGGTCAACTTCAGTTGGTCGATAATACCTTGGATCTACGCTAACCACTACTTTCCCAATAGGAATTTGATAAGGTCCATTACAAGCAACCACAACGGCCTGTTCCTTTTCACCAACACCTTCAAAACTTAATTCAATTCCAATTTCAGCAAATGCCATCCTAACAAAATCACGAATTTCGGTTGTTGATCCTGTTGCAATAACAAAATCTTCGGGTTTATCTTGCTGTAGCATTAGCCACATTGCTTCCACATAATCTTTGGCGTGACCCCAATCTCTTTTAGCATCTAAATTCCCCAAATAAACTGTATCCTGTAAACCCAATGCAATTTTGGCAACAGCCCTAGTTATTTTACGCGTTACAAATGTTTCCCCTCTAAGAGGCGATTCATGGTTGAATAGAATTCCATTACAAGCAAACATTCCATAAGCTTCTCTGTAGTTTACCGTAATCCAATACCCATAAAGTTTAGCAATAGCATAAGGTGATCTGGGGTAAAATGGAGTAGTTTCTGATTGTGGTACTGCTTGTACCAACCCATATAATTCAGACGTAGAAGCTTGATAAACTTTTGTTTTATGTTGTAGGCCTAATAATCGAACTGCTTCCAAAATGCGCAAAGTGCCAATTCCATCTGCATTGGCAGTATACTCTGGCATTTCAAAACTCACGTGCACATGACTCATAGCAGCGAGATTATATATTTCATCCGGTTGAACTTCTTGTATGATTCTAGTTAGGTTAGACGAGTCGGTTAAGTCGCCATAATGCAAAATAAAATGCCTATTAGCAATATGCGGATCTTCATAAATGCTATCAATGCGGTCGGTATTAAGTAAAGAACTTCTTCTTTTAATCCCGTGTACGATATAATTTTTCTTTAACAAAAATTCAGCAAGATATGCACCATCTTGGCCCGTTACTCCTGTGATTAAGGCTATTTTCATGCTTTACTATTTACTTTTCCAATTTAGCGCTATTCCCCCCTTGGGAAAAGCAATTTTGAGTGGAAATCTCCGCAAATATGGCCCAAAAAATTAAATAAATGTTCAATTATGTATCATGCTTTAATTGTGTCTAGTCTATTTAATACTTCCACACACATTCTAACATTGTGATAAGGACATTTCCAAAATCCTAATTTGTCTTCAGCAATCATCACAGAGCCGTCTTCGAATACGCCCCAAAACCATTCTCCATTTTTAGCATCTTTTATAGTTTTCTTAATAAAAGACCAAACATTCAACATGTCTAATAAATATTTTTCATCGCCAGATAGCTTCCAGGCATTCAAAAAGCCTACCATAGCTTCTGCTTGTTGCCACCAATGGCGCTCTCTATTCCACTCTTTTTGTACTAGATCAGACTCGTTCAATATACTGCCATCTACCCAGATCCCCTCCCTAGAAGCTTCCGCAATGGATAAAACCAATTCCTTGAGTAAAGCTTTTTCAACCATTACCAATTCCACCGCTTCCCAAATTAACCAACTAGATTCTATATCGTGTCCATACGAGATAAGACTGGACTGCAATTGCCAATCATTTGTAAAAAACAGGTGTAAATGATGTTTTGATGATACGAACCTATTTTGAAAAACACCAATTAAATGCTTGATTTGAGCTTTCAGTTGAGGGTTGGGCCATACCCGATACAGATTGGAATAAGCTTCCAAGATGTGCAGGTGGGTATTCATCGTTTTATCTGAATTGAGTTCTTTTTCACTCAAACGTTGATCCGCTATTGGTTGCCAGTTACGCGTAAAAGCTTCGCTATATCCTCCATTTATTTTGTCGTGCGACTGTTCTTCTATCACTAAGAATAAATCTTTAGACAGTTGAAGGGCTTCCTTCGATTCCATAGCAAGATGGTATTCGCTCAAAGCATATATACAAAAAGCAATGCCATAAATCTGCTTTTTTGTATCTAAAGGCTTGCCCCTAAAATCAAGCGCCCAATAAGCTCCTCCAAATTCCTTGTCAATAAAATAAGTAATCAGATAATGAAAAGCCCTTTGTGCCATTTGCAGATATTGGGCAAGTTTTGTTTTTCGGTAGCCTGCAGAAAATGCGTAGAGTATTCTTGCATTTAAGACAAGCCCTTTGGGGGCATCATCTATCTGCAGGTTATGATGGTCCCTTTTGCCATAGAATCCTCCATTTTCTAAATCGACTGCATTGTTCTTCCAATAATCTAGAATATTAAATAGCTCAGCTTCCAGTTCAGATTGAAACACAGCAAAAGGGGTCTCCATCTTCAATTATTTTCCTTGTTCTTTTGAATCAATTGCAAAATGGAACTTACAGAGCTAGTTGAACTCAATCCGTCTGCAGGATTGTTGATCACATAGTCTAATAGTTGGTCAATTGTGGTAGTTGCTACATGCAATCTAGTATCGGAAGAAGCATAATAAATAAATACTTTTCCATCATCGTCTACTATCCAGCCATTACTAAATGCAACATTTGAAACATCTCCAATTCTTTCATCCCCTTCTGGTGCAAGGAAATAACCTGCGGGCTTATAAATCACTTTAGTAAGGTCCTGTAGGTCTGTCATAAACATATAAAGTACATAGCGTAATCCAGCAGCAGTATTGCGCACACCATGTGCAAGGTGTAGCCAGCCCAACTTTGTTTTAAGCGGTGCAGGCCCTTCCCCATTTTTCATTTCATACACAGTATGATATAGTTTTCTATCTAATATACATTCTTCATGAATTACAGCATTAGTGATTGATTCGCTCAAACCAAACCCAATTCCGCCTCCTTTACCTGCTTCAATAAAACTGTCTTGTGGTCGGGTATAAAAAGCATATTTACCAAAAACAAATTCTGGATGCAATACCACATTTCGTTGTTGATCAGACCTTGTAACCAAATCTGCTAAGCGTTCCCAATTTTGCAAGTCTTTAGTTCTTGCTATACCACACTGTGCAATTGCAGCACTTTGGTCGCTCTCCATTGCTGAAGGGTCGCGCCTTTCCGTACAAAACAATCCATAAATCCAGCCGTCTTCATGAATTACCAAACGCATATCATAAATATTGGTATCTGGAATGTCTGTTTCAGGCATTTGGATGGGACTACTCCAAAACTTAAATCCATCAATGCCATTTTCACTCTCTGCAACGGCGAAAAAAGATTTTCGATCTACGCCTTCCACCCTTGGCACCAAAATATATTTCCCTTTCCACTTAATAGCACCTGCATTAAATACAGCATTGATACCAATACGTTCAATCAAAAAGGGATTTGTACTTTCACTGAGATCATAGGTCCAATTGAGTGGAACATGAGCTGCAGTTAAAACTGGATTTTGGTAACGATCATATAGGCCATTACCCATTCCAATGATTAGATTATTTCTATGAATGAGTTGGTGATGATCAGAAATTAAAGCCAGTTTTCTTTCTTTAAATGCTTCTTTCATAGTTAAATTATAGAGTATAAAAATTAGTCTTCCAGTTTGTTCCACCAAGTTTTTTTAAGGATAGTAATGATTAGTGCAAGCACCAATAAACAAATCCAAAGTGGTTGTTGCATACCTAAAACCAAATACATTGGCAAGATTGTCAGGCACAATTGCGCAATAATACCTAGTGCCACATTGAACATGTCTATCTTAAATCTTTTATTACCAACAAAATTGGGGTCCTCATTAACTACTGCTAGATGAATCGGTTTCCAGAATCCCCATGGTCTTACAGTTTTATAAAAAGACTTCAAAGTAAGCATATCAGTAGGTGGAGCGCTGTATGTGCCAATTACCGAACCGGCAATCGAGATTAAGAACAAATATGGCCAATTATATAAAGGGAGTCCATCAAACAAATAGGGAAACACCAATGCCGCTGCAATTCCGCTCATCATACCCCAAAAAAAACCATTTGCATTAAAGCGCCACCAATACCATTTCAACACATTAGACGCGATATATCCACCATATAATGCACCTACTATCCATTGCAAAACCGCATTCACATTTTTTGCATAAAAACCTAGAATAATTCCAATTGTAACAACCAAAAGTCCCACTAAATAATTCAAAGGAATCAATTGCTTACTTGTTGCAGTTGGATTGATATATTTTAAATAGATATCGTTCATGATATATGCTTGGGCAGCATTGAGTGTACCTGAAAAAGTTCCCATAAAGGCACCTAACAAACCCGTAAGCACTAAACCCAAAATTCCTACCGGCAAAAAGTTATTGATTGCCCCTGGCAATATTTTTTCAAAATCTGTACCATTCACAGAACTCAAATCTAATTGAGGAAAATTCAATAAAGCCAATACGGTTAATCCAATAATCATGGTATATCGCACAGGCAACAAAATAATCGAAACAAAGCCACTCATTTTTGAAGCCTCTTTTGGCGAACGAGTACTAAGTATTTTTTGCATATCATAATTGGGAGCAGGACCAGCTAAGCTGGCAAAAACACCTTTAAACAACATCATCATAAAAAAATAGCCAAATAATCCAAATCCATCTTGCTCAATTTTTTTATTTGCATCCGGAATTATTTTTTCCCAGTTCAGGTTCAGCTCCCAGTTAAAAAATGGATTCAACCATCCTTCTGGTATCTTCAATTCCTTTTCGTGCAAATGTTGTACTGCAATAACACCAATTGCAATACAGGCTAGTGTCATAATGATATACTTAATAAAATCTCCTAACACAATACTATGCATTCCACCAAGAATAGAATAAAACATCGCAAATAGCGTAAAAATGATTCCATAAAAATGTGGCACATATGCTGGAGCTATTTGGAATGGGATATACCCACTTACGTACGACCAAGGCACAAAAATTTCAATGAATTTTCCTAACCCAACAAAACCATAAGCTAGAAATCCAAAACAGCTTAACAAAGCAAATACAACCGTAATATTATGTGAGGCCTTAACTGATTTTCCAGTTCTACCAAATCTTGTACTGAGCCATTCTGCTCCAGTTGTAGCATTTGATCTCCTAAGCCATTTGCTTTGAAACATCATTAAAAAAACTTGATTAAAAACTGGCCATAACCAAGGGATCCAAATACTTTTCATTCCATAAACAAAACATAAAGCCACCATCCACATAGTGCCACTAATGTCAAACATATCTGAAGCATCACTCATCCCTAACATGTACCATGGAAGTGTTTTTCCACCCATGAGATAGTTTTCTTGATTTAGTCTTGCTTTTTTTCTCAAAAACCAACCAATCATCACCATGGTTACTAAATAAGCAATGATGATCGCAATGTCTAAGAAGGCAAGTTTCATAGGGAATTAATTAGTCGATTTTTAAAAATCATTTTCTGTACAAATGCAAATTGGCAACCTCCCGCTGAAAAATAAATTTACCGGAGGTACACATTTTAATGAAATCAGGTACAGATGGATGATATTTTATTGGCAGAAAATGAATGGTAGATGGTTCAAATAATTTTGGAGCAATACCTGTTACCATACCTCCATCACGCCATAAAAGCAAATAAGAAAGTTTGTGATTGCCAATGCCTTTCAATAAATATTCTGTAAACCAAGTAGCTTCAGGTAAATTTTTATATCCTGTTTCTGACAATGCAGGAATTTTGTTGTGATCAGTTGCAAGCTGTTCTAATAAACCCAATTGATGGTCTAAGTTTTGTACAAAAAAGGGATCCGGCTTTGTTTCACCTTGTTGATAATAGTCAAAACTTAGTATGTCAATTAAATCATCACCAGGGTATCGTTCTAGGTAGTTTTCCTTACTTTTAAAAAAGTCTGTATTATATGCATACAACAAATGATGGATGTGTTTGGTATCTCGCAAATAACCAATGGTCATGCGCATTAAGGCTTTGTATTCTTCGGCAGTGCACCTGTTTTGTCCCCACCAAAACCAATTCCCATTCAGTTCATGAAAAGGTCTAAAAAGAATGGGAATCATAGACCCATCTTTTGCATGTAAACTATTTAAAAAAAAAGCTACTTTATCTAGCCATAGTAAATACAAATCATGCCGTTTGCCACCTGGCAGAATTTCTTTCACGACCCCTTTTGAAGTATCCCATGCCGAACTTAAATTAACCGGATTTAACAAGTGCCAGCTGATTGTGATCACACTTCCTTGTTGATAGCCGCTTTGAATGTATTCGCGCATAGC
>JANOYH010000074.1:0-6413 GCA_031428775.1 Bacteroidota bacterium | reverse complement strand
TAGAGAGGTAGTATCACAACCGAAGTCATGAACACAACAATTTTTTTCATTTAAATGATTTAAGGGAAGAATGAGATTTTGAATAATAATTTAACCAAACGTTAATTCCGGAGGCGGCTTTAATAGGTCCTTCGCTCTTTTAATGAGATCGTCTTGGTAAACAAAGCTATTGTGCGCTAAACAAGCAAGATTTTCAAATTTGATTGTTATTGTATTGATATCATATAGTGCAGAAAATATTTTTTGAATATTCATTCGAGCATTAGAAATGGGACTATTTAGCTTTTGATGAATTGATGCTATCGTTCTTTTTAAACGATTTTCCGCTTTGTCATTAATACAATAAACTATCGAAGTATTTAAATGGTGTTCCATTTTCACAATGTCATACATACTACCATTATAGATAAATTCCTTCCCCATTTCTACCCATTCAAAATGCTGATCTTCAATTACATTATTGACTGATTTGAAGTGTAATACATTCGTAAAATTGCTTTCTTGGTTTACATGTAAATAAGCTTTCATTTCAGATTTTATTCTTATTCTGTACAAATAATTGATTACTTGATACCCTCCAGTACCAATCATCATACAAAATATCAATAGTATAGAAACAAGTTTTTTCACAATATGTGCTTGCAATATAAGAATCTTGTAATTTAAGCTGCAAATTGTTTATAAGAAACGATTCTTTTCAATTAAAGTTGGTTTTCAATGAAAGTTGATTTTTCTATTACGGTTGGTTTTGGAAATCATCTAGTCTAGGCCTAAGTCTTTGTTTGCTTTTGTTGAAAACATGTTGTCCAAGGTCCTCTCCTTTCCTAATTTCTTTTTGGCGTTCTTCCGGCAAGTGAATGGTATCCTTGCACTCTTGACTACAACAGCCTTCCAGTTTTTCAGCACAGGCTATACATTGTATAAATAACAAATGGCATCCATCGTTGGCACAATTGGTATGGGTATCGCAAACTGATCCACATTGATGACATTTTGCAATAATGTCTTCTGTAATTCTTTCTCCCAATCTTTTATCAAAAACAAAATTTTTACCAATAAACTTTGGCGTCAAATCCCATTCTTTAGCTTGATTGGCATAATTGATAATGCCCCCTTCTAAATGAAAAACATTTTTAAATCCCTGGTGTAACATATAGGCACTTGCTTTCTCACAACGGATTCCTCCAGTGCAATACATGACAATATTCTTTTCCTCATTTCCTTGCATCATATCAACTGCCATTGGAAGCTGCTCGCGAAAAGTATCTGATGGCAATTCTAAAGCATTTTGAAAATGCCCCACTTCATATTCATAGTGATTGCGCATATCGATCACTATGGTATCTGGTTCTTGAAGCAATTCATTCATTTGAGCGGCGTTTACATACCTCCCTTTTTTTTCCATACTAAATGAAGGATCTACGATACCGTCAGCAACTATTTTTTCCCTCACTTTCACTTTTAGCACCCAAAAACTTTTGCCATCATCATCTACGGCAATATTCAATCTTAATCCATTCAGGTTTTCTAAACTATGAAGAAAAGTTTTGAGAAATTCAAAGTTTGCAGAAGGTACACTGATCTGCGCATTGATTCCTTCATGTGCTACATAGATTCTACCAAATACATTCAGTAGGCTTAAATGCTTATACAAATAATCTCTAAATGCTTGTGGATTCTGAACGGGAAAATAGGCATAAAAACTAATGGTAGTGCGAGGATCCGTTTCCTGCATCAATAATTGTTTCAACTCCTCGTTATTAATGCGGTTATGTAGTAGTGACATAATGAAATTTTAGACATGCGTGCATGTTCCATGAAAAAATTTATTATTTTGATATTATGGGCATACTGAGTCTTAGACCAGACAATCTATTCCCAGTATTCTCATATCCTTGTACATAGTCAATCCTGATTACTTTGAAAATATTTTCAATGCCAAAATTGGCCTCAAAATAATCGTTGCCCGGACCAATATGCAAAGCACTTACACCCGTTACAAAAAACCAGTTCAACTTTTTGAATCCCGGAATTTTATTTGTAATTAGACCATTTAAATGGTATTGCAAATGTCCACTTGCATTAAAATTGCTTGTATTACTATATTGATAATAGGGTGCTAATTGAAAGGTATTCATGTAACTGTTTGCAATAAATAATTGGTTGCCTTGGTATTGTAGGTAATCTGGGATATAGGTTTTAGTTGCATTTAAGAAACCAGATAAGTTCATTGAATAATCGAGTCGACCAGCCAATTTAAAGTTCAAATTGTCATTTATGCCTATACTCCATTTGGCATAATTAATATTACTACCCAATAGTCCTTCTATCCCTTTTGTAATACTTGCACTCATAGTAGGATATTTTGAGCCTATATTAATTTTCTGATCTGGCAGTTCAATGTATTTAGAACCCGGACGCCACCTGACAGTAAGCGTTAAGATACTAGCCTGATTGGCTACCATATTGGTATTGGTAATTTCTGTAGGATAGTTTGGGGTAAAGTCCCTCTGTGGATAATCCTTCCACCTTGTCAGGTCAGGCAAGTTCTCTAAGGGTTTTCTATTTTGGTATTGAAATGTTGCACCGAGTGAAAATCCGTTACCAGCTTCAGCCACATAGCCTAGTTTGAAAAACCCGGCTTCGTAAATCTTCATATAATTCAATTCGTTTCTAAGGGTTACAAAACTATTCAAAATGGGCAGTATCGGGTTTGAATTATTGAACTGAAATACATCTGTTCCTCCAGAAAGTTGTACCGTTTTTCGGTAGGTTTTACCAAAAGTATAGTTCACATTTAAGTTTCCATTAAAATGATGGTTAGCCATTCCATAGCGGATGACAGGACTAATTGAAAGCGATTCTCTACCTAAATATTTCTTGTTATAAACAGGCGAAAGTTGAATAACACCTCCTTCAACCGTATTGTATGAAAAACTGGAAATCAATGGAGTTATGTTAATCACTGATTTCTTTTTAGTGTTCTCAAAACTGAGTCCCGTTAACAAGAATCCAATAGTTGTGAATTTATTTCTTCTCTTGTCTAAGGAATCCAGATATTTAGGATCTTTTCTAACCTGCTCTAAACTGTCTAATTTTTTATATGTTTTTGTTTCGTCATAGATCAATGGAATTGGCCGAATACTATCCCAATAAGCCATGGTCTTTTTGTTGGCACTGTCTTCAAACTTTAAAATAGTATTATCAAAAAACTTTCTTTTAAATCGAGGGCTCAAATCAAACTTGTCATACACCTGAAGAAAATTACCCCAGAAATCGAATCCGAAAATTTTACCTGATGGATACAATACTTGTGTTTTGATTACCCAAACATTACCAGCAGCCGGTACATACAATTGTTCAAGTCCCAAAGTATCTAACAACTGCATGCTTTGTTCTTTGAGCAGTTTCAATTGTACACTTTGAATTCGCCATTCGTTTTCAACAACATTGATATAACCTGAAAAAAGTGGCTCATATTTTCTTTTGGGAATGACTTTTATTCTGCTAATTTCTTTGCCATTTTCAAAAAAGGTTCCTTCAAATTTGTACTTGTAAAAGTTGAGTGCATTATTCGCAATGGGCGATACAAAGCCACGTGGATTTAACCCTCTACCAAATGAAACAATGTTTTCATACAAGGAAATGATTTGTGGATTTGCAAATCCAAATCCATCACTCTGTCCACCTACTTTCGACGAAACCACTTCAATCTTTTTAGCATTTGGTTCTTCCACTGAATAATTCACCACAGATTCTGATAAAAATATCATTTTCTTTTTACTCGTATCCCCGTCTTCAAAATCAACTTCTTTACCCATGAACTTTTTAGGATAGTTGCGTAATTGCAATTGTCCTTTTAAATAGACTTCGCACTGAAATTTTTTGATTTCTTTTAAATGAATTTCTCTATTGGCAATCGCTTTTCTGATAATAGCATAAGCAGGATCTTCACCGCCGGCACTTACTACTACTTCTTTTAAATCGTATTGTTGTTGAGCCAATTCAAAATCAACTTGCAAGTCGATACTTGCTATTTGCATGCTTTTTTCAAGTGTTTTATGACCTACATGCTGTGCTACCAATACCACTTTACCTGGATCTACCTGAAATGAATAATACCCTTTGCTATTTGCAGTAGTTCCTTTAGTGGTTCCTTTTATTAGTAAAGAAGCAAATGGCAAGGGATTGCCGTTCACTTCTTTAATGATTCCTGAAACAGTTGCAGCATGAAGCTGCATACAGAAAATTATTGTTAAAATGCTCCAGATTGATTTTTGCATAAACGGATACTTATTACGAAAATAGGCTTACCCATCGTATAATATTTGCCACTTATACAAAAAGTATCAATTTTAGGATAACTTTTAATCTTATTTATTCCCTTTACGCATATTGCTTCCGGCAGTTGCGGCTAACCCACTTACCAAGCCACCAATCATTGCAGTAATTAATATTAGCAACCAATAAGATCCACCAAGTGGAAAAAGCTTAGCTACTTTAATACTGAGAATATGTTCATTGGCGGTGTCTTTTAAAATGGCTAATAAAGCCCATAGGCTAAACAACCCAAGAAAACCAGCTAAAAAGGCTTTCGCGGGTTTTTGATGAATTGTCATTGCAACTAAAAACGAGGTGAAAATATAGGACCACCATGGGAGGTTGGTAAACATCCCAATTACAAACCCTAAAAAAGCTGTTAAGAATATTGCAGTAGCCAGTTTCATACTAATTATTTATCCGTTTATGAATGCGATATGCCATTTAATTTTTTCTTGTTTGTTGACTTCTCCTTTGGGAATCAACAACAACCGATAATATTTTCCCACGGCCCAAGTATCCACAAAATTATCATAGAATTTACTGCCGGGATTCCCGTTTTGTCCACCCGGATATACCCCATAAGCTTCAATCTCATTTGTCATTTGAACAATCATTCTCCAACTGGGACCATGATTATTAGTTGTAGCATTAATACAATTTCGCCCCCCACCAATGGGCAAATGCAATCTGCTCAATGCCCCAATTTTCAACATATGTTCTACTTTAGTATCTTTATAAGCACCCCATTCCAGTTTACTAGTTTTAGCCACTTGGTCCATTGCTTTCGCCACTTTTATTACTGCTTCCATGATATCATCAGCAATGCTTTCTTTTTTGTTTATTGTAGTAATATTGTCTGCGTATTTGTAAATACTGTCTTTTAATAAGTGTTCCAATAAAGTAGAAGCTTCAGGCCAGGGCATGGGCTTTTTTGCTTGTTGGAAATCGTCTTTCCAAACGATCGATTCAAGACTGTCCCATATATTCGTAAATACCGTTATGCCTTGTTCATAGACATCATTGCGCAGGTTCCAGTTCTTTAGTATCTCCATATATTTTTGCTCATTATTGTTCAATTTACTTTCATCAATATATTTCAACAAAATAGGACGAGCCATTTCAGCAAATACATTAAAGTTCTCCATTTGAAGCATTTGCATATCAGTGGTGGTGATATCATTCAACATAGACAATTGTCTATTGATAATAATTCCTCTATATATTGGAAATGCACCAGCTGCGCCTAAGTAATATGGATAGGTAGTATCGGTTGCCATTTGATTGGCACTGCTGACAAAACCTCTTTGTGGATTTTTAACCATCGGGTTTTCTGATTCAGGTATGATGCCCTGCCATTGGTAACTGCTGTCTTTACCCGGCAGAATAAAATCACCTTGTCTATTCCATTTAGCTGGAAATGCACCTTGTTGTTTGATGGCTATATCGCCCGACTTAGAAACAAATGCAAAATTCTGTCCCGGGCACCACCAATTGCTAATGGCAGTTTGGTAGTCGTTGAAATTTTTTGCCCTATTCAATTTATAGAAAGTTTCTAGTCCATTCCCAGCCATATTTGCCGTCCATGTCACTGCAAGATTATGCCCATTGGTACTTTCATTACTATAGGTATGGTCATACATAACAGGACCAAATACTGTTAAAGCTATTTTTTCTTCTCTATCAGGTGCCCCTTTAATTTTAATTACTTCCGTTCTTAGTTCAGCCATTTTCCATGCACCATTATACCAATATTCCTTCATGCTGGTATCCTTGAATTGCAAATCATAATAGTCATATACATCCCTACCCGCATTGGTAACTCCCCAAGCAATACTATCATTGAATCCTATGATGATAGCGGGCGACCCAGGGAAGCTTGCCCCATATGTATTGTGCGTTGGCGTATTGATTTGAACTTCATACCATAAGGAAGGTAGGTTTAATCCTAGGTGTGGATCATTACATAATATTGGTTTACCCGATCTGGTTTTTGAACCTGCAACAGCCCAGTTATTACTTCCATTATTTTTATTGGGTTCATTAGGAGAAGTAACATTCCTATTACGGCGCTGATTTATAGGAGTTTTTGG
>JANOYH010000073.1:0-3942 GCA_031428775.1 Bacteroidota bacterium | reverse complement strand
ACGTGCATTGCTCCGTGACAGCCAATTTCATTTCCTTCATTTTCGAATTGATGAAGCAAATTAACCTCTTCATGTGATAAACTGTCTGGTTGTGTAATATAAAAGGTACATTTTGCGTTGTATTTTTTTAAAAGCGGACGTAATTGATACCATTCTTTTACAAATCTATCATCGATAATTAGTTTTCCAGTTGGTAATAAGTCTGCATTAAATTCCAATTGTTGGTTGCTGCTAAATTCCAAACTACAATCATCAATACTTGCGCCCAAAGTAAAATAAGGATGCCAACCATCGCTTAAGGGAATTGCGGCTGGACTAGCATTGGTAATACTCGTTTCTACTTTAAGTCTATTTCCTGTTTCTAGAATCCATTTTATTTGAACCAGAAAAGGGAAGGGGTAGCCATCGTCAGATCCAGGATAGGCGTAGCGAAGTTCTACTGATGCCTGTTCCAATGAAGTGCGTGTATTGTGCACGGCATATATTGCATCGAATAAAAGGCCATGAATTGCGTGACCTTTGAAGAAAAATTTCTGGATGGTAAAATCGTCGTCATTCCAGCTATATTTACCCAGGTTCATTCGGCAAACAAAGGGAGAAAGTTTGGCGCTCTTAAAGCCCTTGCTGATATTTTCTATTGCATCATTTACAGAATCAAAACCCGATACTGCATTCACCAGTTGGTCACCAACAGGAATTTTAAAAGCATTCAATAATCCACCAAAAGCAAATACTACAGCTTCTGCACCACTTATATGGTCTTTCAAAGTAATAACGGGAGAGGACTGTGAATGATCAACATTTATTTCGAATGACATGGTTGTATTTTGTAGGTTAAAATTAAACAAAGTTTGGTAGCAAATAATAAGAAGATAGGGAATCTTATGACTGATCACACAATCAACTAAATATCATGAACAATTTATTCTGTCCTAATTTTCTATAAAATGATCCCATAAATTATTAACTTAAGTTTTTTTGAAAACAAGTTTTAAATAACAAATAATGCAGTTTTATGACAACCAGCCATCTAGAAAGTGCCATTAAACAATTTGAATACTACAAATCTCTTGGTGACAAAACTTTGAGTCAACTGGAAGATGATAAATTATTCTGGCAATATAATGAAGAGAGTAACAGTATTGCAACAATAATAAAACATTTATGGGGTAATATGCTTTCTAGGTGGACAGATTTTATGACTACTGATGGGGAAAAAGAATGGAGGTGTAGAGATGCAGAATTTGAAAATAACTTAACCACAAGAAAAGATTTGGTACTCAAATGGGAAGAGGGTTGGGAATGTTTATTTCAGTCGTTAAAAAGTTTAACGGAAGCAGACATGCAAAAAGCCATATTTATTCGTAACGAAGCACATTCTGTAACTGAAGCCATTAATAGGCAATTAGCACATTACCCTTACCATATTGGTCAAATTGTTTTTATTGGTAAAATGGCAAGAAACAATCAATGGAAATCTTTGTCCATATCCAAAGGCGGTTCTGATTCATTTAATGTAGAGAAATTTTCTAAAACCAAAAAGGAAACATGCCTATATCGTAAATAATTGTATATTGAATTTAATCCCACCATATGCAACCAAACTTATCCCAAAACAAAAATAGAATTGAATCAATTGACATAGTAAGAGGCCTTGTCATGTTAATCATGGCATTAGACCATGTACGTGATTATATCCATAGCACAAGTGTTACGGAAGATCCACTCAATTTACAAACAACTACCCCCATCTTGTTTTTTACTCGTTGGATTACCCATTTTTGTGCGCCTACTTTTGTATTTCTTTCAGGAAGTTCCATCTATTTACAAAGCCTTAGGAAGACAAAAAAGGAACTTAGTTCGTTTTTAATTAAACGCGGGTTATGGCTCATATTCGCAGAGTTTTTCATTATCTCACTCGGATGGACTTTCAACCCTTTCTACAATGCTATCCCATTGCAAGTAATTTGGGCTATTGGTATTAGTATGGTAATATTAGGCATTTGCATCAAACTGCCATTGAAATTTATCTTTGCCATTGGATTGACTATAGTACTGTTCCATAATTTATTGGACATCCCTGAATCCGCTAAAGATTTTAAAGCCGGATTCTGGTGGGATTTATTACACCATGGTAATTTTGTACCTTATCAATTTGCACCGAATCATTTTATACTCATTGTTTATCCCTTCCTTGCATGGACTGGCTGGATGATGTTGGGCTATTGTTTTGGAATTTTCTTTGGTCCAACTTATACTAGTCAGCAACGGAAAAGCATATTTATTAAAATGGGTGTGGCAGTCCTTTTATTTTTTATCGTTCTCCGATACAGTAATTTCTATGGCGACCCCTTTCCTTGGTCTAGTGAAAAAAATACGGTATTATCCATTTTCTCTTTTATTAAAGTAAACAAGTATCCGCCATCACTTTTGTATTTGTGCATGACCATCATACCCGTATTATTTTTATTGGCCTATTTGGAACATATTAAAAACTGGTTCACAAATATATTGGTGGTATATGGAAGAACTGCTTTCTTTTATTATATCCTGCATATCTATTTAATTCACTTGATTTGTACCATCAACTTTTTTGCCAATGGGCATACGGTAGCGGAAGCCATTAAGTCAATGCCAAATTATCCATTCCTATTTCAATTGCCGGGAGATGGATATAGTTTGGGAATTGTTTACCTAGTTTGGGTATTTGTAATTATTGCGCTTTATCCTATATGCAATTGGTATGATCAATACAAACGAGCCCATAAAGAGAAGTGGTGGTTGAGTTATTTATAATCATCAAACTAACAGCTGTTAACAATTCGCCCCAATGCCTTATTTTTACGCTTCAAGAAGTGATGAATGGCATATACTCTACAAAATAAGATTAGAATAGTAACAGCAGCAAGTTTGTTTGACGGGCATGATGCGGCCATCAATATCATGCGTCGTATTCTCCAAAGCAAAGGTGCAGAAATCATTCACCTCGGTCATAATCGCAGTGTATTAGAAATTGTTGAATGCGCTATTGAAGAAGATGTACAAGGAATTGCCATTACATCTTATCAAGGAGGTCATGTTGAATTTTTTAAATACATGAAAGAACTGCTAGACCAAAATGGCTGTTCTCATATCAAAATTTTTGGAGGCGGTGGTGGCACCATTTTACCAGAGGAAATTAGGGTATTGCATCAATATGGGATCAGTAGGATTTATAGTCCGGATGATGGTAGACACATGGGACTAGAAGGAATGATAGAAGACCTCATTCGTCAGTGTGATTTCCCATTGCCGGCAAATACCCTGTATCCCAAACCCATGAACTTAGGTCAATTTAAAGACATCAGGCTTATCGCAAGGCAGATTACCAATGCAGAAAATGGGTTGGAACAAAATGTAGGAAATAGTGCAGTTGAAAAAAAGATCCCGGTTTTGGGAATAACTGGTACAGGTGGAGCTGGTAAGAGCTCGGTTACAGATGAAATTGTGCGTAGATTTCTTCGATATTATTCCACCAAAACCATCGCAGTAATTTCAGTTGATCCCTCTAAAAAGAAAACAGGCGGTGCTTTATTGGGTGATAGAATAAGAATGAATGCCATTTCGCATCCCCGTGCTTATATGCGAAGCATGGCAACTAGAGAAGACAATACCGCACTAAGTGCTTATTTGCATGAAGCAATTACGGTTTGTAAGAATATGCAATTCGATTTTATTATTTTAGAAACAGCTGGAGTGGGACAAAGCGATGCTTCTATTCTTGATTATTGCGATGCTAGTTTATATATCATGACTCCAGAATATGGAGCAGCGTCGCAGTTAGAAAAAATTAATATGTTGGATTATGCCAACTTAGTTTGCATCAATAAATTCGACAAAGCAGGTGCCCTCGATGCCCTGCACGATGTTCGCAAACAGTACAAAAGAAATCATGGATTGTGG
>JANOYH010000072.1:0-11573 GCA_031428775.1 Bacteroidota bacterium | reverse complement strand
TACATTTTTTTAATTCACATTTATTTTAAAAAGTATGATGTTAACTTAGTTGCATCATTTAAAACAATCGTTATGAAAAGACTATCCTTAATTGGCAAAGTTGCAGTTACAATGTCTCTCGTGGTTTGCTTGATGGCTTGCCAGAAACAACAGGATGCAACAACAGATGCTACTGATGAGACAATTACAAATACGGTAATGGGTTCTGACTATTCCGGCAAAATCTCTAGGGACGATGCGCAAGAAATGGCAAATGCCTATTTGAAGTTAAACGCAAAAGGTGAGCAAACTCAATATGTAGCATTTAAAATAAAAGATTTGCAGAAATATCTTGCTACACTTACAAACAAGTATAAAGCAGATATGGTTTATGTGAATTTTGGTGTTTATGACAAAAACACTGCAAATGACCCAAGTAAAATAGGTAGGATGACCGTGTTTTTTAGTGGTAATAACTCTAAAAAAACGGGTCTAAGTGGTATTAAAACTGGTAATGACTTAGCTGAACCTGATTTCACTGACTATTTGAACCACGGAAACGTTCATCCGTAAACCAATTTGAATGTCCATTGCTTTCTTTTTCGAGGCATTAAGCCTTGTTGTAGCATTACTATATTACCCAGCCTTAAAAAAAACAAAAATGGTATACTTTATACCATTTTTGTTGCTTACGGTCATTGTTGAATTTATTGGTTTTTTATCAATAGAATATGACGTAAAAAATCAAAATTATTGGCTTTACAATGTTTTCACAGCGGTAGAATTTCTATTCTATGCTTTCTTGTTTGCTGAAAATTTCAAATTGCCCATACTAAAAAAAGCAGCATACTGGTTTATGCCAATTTTAGTATCATTTTCACTTTTGAATAACCGTTTTTTACAAAGCCCAAACCATTTTCACACTTATACTTTGCTGTTTGGATCTTTTTTCATGGTTTTCTTCTGTTGTTGTTACTTTTACGAATGGGTATTACCAGAACAAATCACTTTGAACCTTCTTAAACAACCTTTTTTCTGGATTTGTGTGGGTTTATTATTATTTTACTTAGGTTCTGTTATTATCAATGCGCTGTATGAATATTTGAGAAGTAGTGACATGGACAAGGAGGGTAGACGTATTTATAGTTTGATTAATAGAAGTCTTAACGTGATCTTATATTCTTCTTTTATTATTTCATTTCGAGTATGCCGAAACAACAGGAAGGAATCCTTATCACAATTGTAATTGCATCAGTATTTTTTGTACTGATCGGTATTTTTTTCTTAATCCTAATATTTTTCTTCTTACGCAGACAGAGAAAATACAAAATGGAAAAAGAAGAAATGCGTAACCTCTTTGAGCAGACCCTATTAAAAACGCAGTTAGAGATTCAAGAACATACCTTCAATTATATTAGTCAGGAAATTCATGACAATATCGGCCAGATCCTCAGTCTTGTTAGAATAAACTTAAACGTACTTGCCGAAACCATTCCCAATCAACACTTTGAAAAAACAGATGAATTATTAGGTAAAGTAATTCGCGATTTAAGAACGCTTAGTCATAATTTAAACAGTAATAAACTGAAGGAATTAGGCATTGTGGAAGGGTTAAAATCACTCTTACTTCAATTAGAGAAAACAGGAAAATACAGTGCAGAGTTTAATGCTGAACCTAACGCATTGTTATTCATGAACAACAATAATAGCCTAATACTTTATAGGATGGTACAAGAAGTACTTAATAATATTATCAAACACGCTTTTGCCACTCATATTGAATTGGATATTGAAATAAAAAATGCTAATTGTCATTTTGTTACAATAAAAGACAATGGCAAAGGATTTGATACTAAAATTTTACAAGGAAATAAGACTGGCATTGGATTACAGAATATCTTTACAAGAGCAAAAATGATTGACGCAGAAGTAAAGATTATCAGTTCTGAAGAATCAGGCACCTCTATCATTTTTGAAGTAACCAATCAACAATTATCCAAATGACTACCGTAGCCCTTGTAGACGACCATGAATTATTACGCACCGGACTAGCCGCAATTGTGAATACTTTTGTTGGCTATAAAGTTATTTTTGAAGCAAGTAATGGTAAAGAATTTATTGCATGCTTAAAAACAAAGCCTACACCTGATATTATCCTTTTAGATATCACTATGCCAGTGATGGATGGTTATGAAACTGCCGCTTGGATAAAACTCAACTTGCCCGATACCAAAGTTTTGGTTTTGAGCATGCTAGAAAACGAAGGCGCCATTATTAGAATGATTAAAAATGGGGCACGTGGCTATATATTAAAAGATAGCAATCCAAAAGTTTTCAGGACTGCTATGAACAATATTAGAGATACTGGTTATTTCATCAACGACCTCGTTAGCAATAAATTGATGCACTATATCAATCAAGATGATACCAATGAAATGCAGGTAATGCCAATTCAACATTTAAGCGATAATGAACTATGCTTCTTGAAATTGATTTGTACAGATAAAACCTATAAAGAAATTGCAGAAGACATGAGCTTGAGCCCACGTACCATTGACACTTACCGCGATAATCTCTTTAAAAAATTACAAATTAAAACAAGAACAGGCCTAGCCATTTTCGCTATCAGAAATGGGCTGATTGATATGTAATGACTATGATTGAAATAAAACCTTAGTTACGTACTCAAATGAAAGTGGCTTGCTTACATAATCAATAACTTGCGAATACTTTTTAGACTTATTTCTTTCTTGTTGATCAATAGAAGACGAAAGCATTATTACTGTTGAATACGTTTTAAACAATTTATACTCCTCTAAAAAATCCCACCCGTTCTTAATTGGAAAATTGATGTCCAAAAAAATTAAAATATCTCCCAATTGGTCCGCTTCTTTTAAAAATTTTAACGCTTCATCAACTTCAATAAAAGTGGAAATTGGAATAGTTGGATGTATAGATTGAATAATTTTTTTATTGAGCATATTTGTCAATGCATCGTCGTCAACTAAGACTACCCTTGAATATTTATTGTTCACAAATTCACCCAATAAGGGCTTACTTAAACTTTCAATGCTTGAATTCTCCCGATTTGTAGCTGACAAATTTTCTTGGAAATTTTCAGATGCTTCGTAAGTAGCATCTTCTATCATAATATTCAATTCCCTAAAAACACGGCTTCCCTTTACTATTGCAGAATAGCATTTACTAGGAAATATCCAGGTATTAACTGAAAAACTTGCGGTCATGATTGGGTAATTAAAAACCTATAATACAATTTGGCAATTCACTAGCACATTTTCAAAAGGTTGCCCATATAAAAAAGCTCATTCTATACAATTTAAGAATCCCTACTTTGAAAAGAAGGGATTCTGTTTTGATGGGGAACACCCCTAATTGCGCCACCATCATGCTACTGGTTTTAGAATTCATCAGTTTTGTGTTTAGCTTCCCAAACCGATTGTTGTAGCGAAATCGATCAAACCAGCATTATTTAAAAAGCAACTTTTTAAAGTCGTCTTATAATTCTTTTGCAAAGGTGTCTGGAAAGGAAAAAAGAAATTGTAACAAATGACTTGAATCTTTTGTAGGTTAATTGCTACAAATGCTAGCAAGTTTGCCGCTTTACTTAACTTTATGTCATGCATTTCATTGGACAAGCCATATTTCCATTTCGCCATCTTTGGGCAAAAACCCGAATCATACTTGTCATTACTTGCCTTTTATATTCAGTCTATTTACCATTTGTTGCTGCACAAAATCCAATTGCACCTATTGGTCAATGGCGCGAACACCTTAGTTATCAGCAAGCTTTGCAAGTATTGCAAGGGAATCAATTATACTGTGCAACCAATAATGCTGTTTTTTCAATCAATGCTAACAATAGTATTAATAGATATAGTAAGGTGACTGGACTGAACGACCTATTTGTTTCTTGTATTGGATGGGATGATGAAACACAGCAGCTCTTAATTGCTTATAAGAACAGCAATTTGGACGTTTTAAAAGGTAGTATCGTTAAAAATATTGGGGATATCATGAGGTCTGGTATTGCAGGCAATAAAAACATCAATGGTATCTATTGCAAAAACGGCTTGGCCTATTTAAGTACTGGACTAGGAATCATTATTGCCGATCTAAAAAAATATGAAATCAAAGACACTTGGTTTATTGGAGCTAATGCTGCCCAAATCAATGTATCTAGCTTTACTTCCGATGCTACCCATTTTTATGCAGCTACATCTGACGGATTAAAAAAAGCCGCCATTCTCTCTCCTAACCTCTCTAATCCCAACAGCTGGCAATTAATCAGTGCTGGACTTAGTTCTGGCTCCGTTAAACAAGTGGTTACCATTAATAACAAAATTGTTGTACAAAAAAATGATTCTATATTTATTCAGAACAATGGACAGTTTAACCTGATTTATAGTGAAACTAATTGGCCCATTAACAACCTCAATAGTAGCAACAATCAATTGCAACTATCTGAAAGAAAACTAAGCGGAGAATCTCGCGTTTTGGTTTTAACTGAAACTGGTGCAATAGTACAAATCCTATCTAAACCTGGAATTATTTCTTTCCCTAAAAATGCTCTGGCAGATGGTAATGAGTTTTGGGTTGCAGATAATTTTGGTGGATTAGCTAAATTTCAAAATAATCAATGGGATCAATATATTCCAAACGGTCCCCTTGGTGCAGCCAGTGGCGATTTACTATTTAAAGGCGAGCAACTTTTTGCAGCGGCTGGGTCTGTTAATGATGCTTGGAACTACCAATTCAATCGCAATGGTGTTTACCAATATTCTGACAATAACTGGTCTTACCAAGGCTATTACAATACCCCCGTTCTTGATTCTGTACTCGACTTTATTTGTTTGGCTACAGACCCAGATGACGGTTCTATTTGGGCAGGTAGCTATGGCGGTGGGCTTGTGCGATTTAAGGATAATCAAATCAATATTTATAAACAAAAAAATAGTAGTCTTCAACCTGCATTAGGAGATCCAACAAGTTATCGTGTTGCTGGCTTGGCTTTTGATAGCTTCCATAATCTTTGGATTAGCAATTATGGCGCGGCACAAAACTTACAAGTTAGAAAAAAAGATAGTAGTTGGAAATCTATTCGCATCCCATTTTCACATACTGAAAACGCTGTCAGTCAACTTTTAATAGACGACCAAAATCAAGTATGGATTATTAGTCCAAAAGCTAACGGCATCTTCTGTTACAACCCAGGAACAAATATTGATGCTACTAATGACGATAAATGGAAAAATTATTTAGTGGGAACTGGATCAGGCAACCTTCCAAGCAACCTTGTTAAGTGTATGGCTAAGGATAAAAATGGATTTATCTGGGTGGGTACTGATAAAGGAATTGGAATAATTCAGTGTAGTTATGATGTTTTTTCAGGAACTGGATGTGATGCATTTTTACCTGTGGTACAACAAGACCGCTTTGCTGGGTTGTTGTTTCAAGACGAAACCGTTCAATGCATTGCCATTGATGGTGCTAATAGAAAATGGGTGGGAACCAAAAATGGTCTATGGTTAATTTCTCCAGATGGCGATAAAATTATTTATCGTTTCACCGAAGAAAATAGTCCCTTGCTTAATAATGACGTGAAACAAATTGCAGTGAACCCTATTACTGGAGAAGTTTTCATTGCAGGATTCAATGGCATTTGCAGTTTTAGAAGTACGGCTACTGAGGGAACAACTACAAACGATAACGTAATAATATTTCCCAATCCAGTTCCCATTGGATTTAATGGAACCATTGCTATTAGAGGTTTATCTAATAATGCACTGGTTAAAATTGCAGAATTAAACGGACGCTTAGTTTATCAAACAAGGGCTTTAGGTGGACAAGCTATTTGGGATGGCAAACAATACACAGGAGCTAAAGTAGCTAGTGGCGTATACCTTGTTATTGTACGCGATGAATCTGGTAAAGAAAAACTCATGACCAAAATTGTTTTTCTTTCTGGAAGATAAGCACCGATTTTCAAACTCAATTTTGTGTTTCCAGTATAATATTTGTTGAAAATGTTGATGCAATTTTGATTAATCCTTTTCCTCCGTTTCTACTTTTTTATAGAATGCAGCCCTTTTTGGTCCGGGGAATGGAACATGATCACCTTTTATACCATGCCATAATACTTCACTAAATTCCAAATCAGGAATGGCGTCTTCTTTTGCAAAATTGAACTTTTCTGACCTGCGTTGCCACTCACTACTTGCCGTATTTTTATCATTTAAATCCACCATACTCTTTTTAGCAAGAAATCCTTTAGCATTTAATGTTTTTGAAAAACTACGCCACAATGGAGTAGCTGCAGCATCGTATTGACTCATCGGTGGTATACCTAAAATCAATTCTATGGTTCTCAAAACAGATGAGGTAGAATACATAGTGTGGTCTACATAATTTCTTTTTACATATCCTCCAGCCACATACAAGGTACTTCTATGTGCATCTACGTGATCGGCTCCATTCTGTGCATCGTCTTCTACTATAAAGATGGCCGTCTCATTCCAAATGGGACTTTTACTTAAGTATTCTACAAACATTCCCACTGCCAAATCATTGTCCGCCACCAGTGCAAAAGGAGACGAAACTCCCTTTTTCATTCCAGATGTATGGTCGTTTCCAAAACGGATACTATTAAACCTTGGCACTGCATTGATACTTAACAATGAATCAAAATCTTGCTTCCACTGTGAGAATCTGGTGGTGTCTTTTACAGTCATGTCGAAATCTGAAAAATAGGGACAAAGATGGTCTTTCAAAACAGGAATATTGGGTTTCCCATTATCCGTAAACTCTCCATAAGTTCTAAAACTAACACCTCCGCGTTTACAATGATCCCATATAAATCCAGCTTTATTGTTTGCCACTTTGCGCTTTCCTTCACCATCATAACTGCCCCCTCTACCGCCATAACTATTTACCCAGTTTTTTTCTAAGAAGTCTGTTGCGTAGGCACTTGTGGTCCAATTATGACCGTCGGCACTCACTTCTCCATCCACATAAAAATTATCAAACAAAACAAATTCTTTTACTAATGCGTGTTGATTAGGGGTAATTTTTTCTCCAAATAAAACCAGACTCGGATCACCATTTCCTTCTTTTACATCTCCCAAAACTTGGTCGTAGGTTCTGTTTTCTTTAATTACATAGAACACATATTTAATGGGTCCTTGATCCCCTACTTTTCTTGGAATGGGATTTCCTTCTTCTCCAGCAGCAACGGTTTCTTGTTCTTTTTTATAGGGTGTATTTTGATACACTTGCTTTGAATAAATAGCCAACTGTGCTTCGCTAGGTGTTTCTATAATACTCAGTGTTCCTTTAAAAAGTCCGCCGATATATTGCACATCAATGGGCTTCTTTAAATCTCCCTGCTGATAAACTACATCTTGCCTTCCTTTATATGGACTTGGACCATAAGGATTAGCCATAGACGTAAAACCCTTTCCATTACTTACAAAGATTTTTTTACCCAACACTTTTATATTGGTAGGATACCATCCAACAGGAATAAATCCTTTGCTAGTACTTGCCCCTGGCTTACTTATATCAAATACAGATAAACAGTTATTATCTGCATTGGCAATATATAATGTCTTCTCATTTGAACTTAAAGCCAACCCATTAGTGGTTGATCCATTAGGGGCGTCTGGAAACAAAGCAGTATTTAGGGTTTCAATTACTTTATGCGCTGCTACATTGATAACAGATACTGTATTGTCATTTGCATTGGCCACATATAACCAATTACCCTTTTTATTTAAACATATTTCATTGGGGTTGTCACCTACAGGGATGGCATGTTTGACATTTTTTTGCTCGGTATCAAACACATATAATTTATCACATCCCCAACAGCTGATGTATAATTCCCTCCTGTCATTCGACAACACACATGCATAAGCTTCTCCTTCTAATAGATATTTCGTGAACTGTTTTGTGGTTAAATCAACAATATAAAGCGAATTGTTTTCTTTAGTTACTACGTATAATATTTTCTTCTCATCGTCTAGTGCAATACCAGCGGGTGCAATTTCATTGGGCCAAGCTTTTCCTAAAACAATGCTGTCTTTCTTGATTAATTTATAGTTGATAATATCATATTGCAATATCATATTATCATGTCCACCTGCTACATACAATTTTTTATCGTCGTTACTAAATGCCAATCCATACCAACTTTTCGCAATCACCACACTATCTAAAAGTTTTTCTGTATGGGGGTCAATCAATTGAATACTTTGAACGCCTTGTCCATTGTTACTGACAGCCAACATTTTCTTCGAATTGCTCAAAATCATATTCAATGGTAAATCGCCTAAAGGCAAACTCCTACCTACCGGAGTTAAACTCCACCCATTGGGAAGAAGAACTGATGCTGATTGCATTTGCTTATTAGATTGAGCAAATAAATTTTGATTGAGCGTAATAAATATAGCTAAAACGGGAAGGTACTTTTTCATAATAGTTCTTTTCTTTTGAACAAATAACCAATATTGTCAAGAAGAGTAATCCTTACAAATAGACAACATGGTTTCAACAAAAATCGATACAACGTATTATTAAATGATTACTGTTTTTTAAATTCAAATGTTCTCATCACTTTGAATTTTTGTGCATTATTTTCACCTGCAACAACCCTATATTGGATTTGTCTTAACATACCAGTAGGGGCATAGTTCACACTATCTACCGCTTGAAAAATAGGAAATCTACGCATTAGACTTCCTTCCATTAATGTAAATTCGTCATAACCCCTATACCCAATTTTTAATTTTTGATCGTCTAAAATATCAGGAAAGGCAATAGGACCAAAGCTTTCATTTTTTGCAGAATAAACCCCCAATACTTTTCCAAAAGCACTTTCTTTTCCATCATAAACATAGATGACCAAATCTGGAAACCCATCATTATTTAAATCATCTGTCTCTGCTTTTTTCACCCTTCCTTTTATTTCAAAACTTGCTTCTCTTGAATTGCTCTCAAATCCTATTGGAGTGATGGTGATACCATTTTTATCCGCGTTCTTATTGTTGCAATACACCCGATAACCCGCTTTAGCCACTTTTAAAGTGCTATCATATTTCTTGAATTGGGCTTGCAATGTTGTAGCAACTGAAAAGCCAATACATAAGAGCGCTACTATTTTTTTAGTCGTCATAATCTTCTTTTAAAAGGGTATCAAGATAGCTTTTTTTTGAGCTATTGCGGATCAAATACGCTACATATTTCTGCGATATTGCCCCCCTACTTCATATAAAGCATGGGTAATCTGACCCAAAGAACAATATTTTACGGTTTCCATTAGCTCTTCGAAAAGATTTCCATTTTCTAGAGCCACTTCTTTTAATCTTTTAAGTGCGGCTTCCTTTGTATGTGCATTCCGCTTCCAGAAATGTGCTAGGTTTTGGATCTGCTGTTCTTTCTCTTCGGTTGTAGAACGAATTACTTCGGTTGGCAAAATAGTTGGGCTGCCTTTTTTATTTAAAAATGTATTCACTCCAACTATTGGTAATTCACCCGTATGCTTCAGCGTTTCATAGTTTAGACTTTCTTCTTGAATTTTATTCCTTTGATACATTCGCTCCATGGCACCTAAAACACCTCCCCTTTCATTTATTCTGTCAAATTCAACCAATACTGCGTCTTCCACTAAATCAGTAAGCTCTTCAATTAAAAAGCTTCCTTGGATTGGGTTCTCGTTTTTTGCTGTTCCTAGTTCCCTGTTAATGATCAATTGTATGGCCATCGCCCTGCGCACACTTTCTTCTGTTGGGGTTGTAATGGCTTCGTCGTATGCATTGGTATGCAGACTATTGCAATTGTCGTATATGGCATACAATGCCTGCAAAGTAGTGCGGATATCGTTGAAGTCAATCTCTTGTGCATGCAAACTCCTACCACTTGTTTGAATGTGGTATTTCAATTTTTGGGAGCGATCATTACCCCTATATAATTGCTTCATTGCTTTAGCCCATATTTTTCTAGCAACACGCCCAATGACACTATACTCGGCGTCCATTCCATTACTAAAGAAAAAACTCAGATTGGGTGCAAAATCATCAATATGCATGCCCCTGCTTAAATAATATTCTACATAAGTGAACCCATTACTTAGGGTAAATGCCAATTGTGTTATAGGATTGGCCCCTGCCTCTGCAATATGATAGCCACTAATGCTCACACTATAAAAGTTTCGCACTTTCTGATCAATGAAATAGGACTGTACGTCGCCCATCAGTTTGAGTGCAAACTCTGTAGAAAATATACAAGTGTTTTGGGCTTGGTCTTCTTTCAAAATATCGGCCTGTACAGTACCGCGAACTTGCATTAACGCTTGTTCTTTCATTGATTGATAAATAGCTGCTGGCAACACTTCATTACCACTTACTCCTAGTAGGCGCAAACCTAGTCCCTTATTGCCTTCTGGTAACCTTTCGGGAGATGCTGGATTATAATAAATGGGTCTTGGACTATGTTCAAATTTCTGATCAATAAACTTTTCCACCTCAGGCCAAAGCTGATTTTTTTCAATATATTTTTCACAGAGTTGGTCGATAGCAGCATTCATAAAAAATGCAAGAATAATTGTAGCAGGCCCATTGATGGTCATGCTCACAGATGTTTTGGCATCGCACAAATCAAAACCACTATACAATTTTTTTGCATCATCAACTGTGGCTATACTAACACCACTATTGCCCACTTTACCATAAATATCTGGACGAGATGCCGGGTCTTCTCCATAAAGTGTAACGCTATCAAAAGCGGTAGATAGTCTGATAGCTGGCTGACCCAATGATACATAATGGAATCGCTTGTTAGTACGCTCTGGGCCACCTTCTCCAGCAAACATACGAGTAGGGTCTTCGCCCTGGCGCTTTAGTTCAAATACACCAGCTGTGTATGGAAATTCTCCGGGTACATTTTCTTGTAATTGCCATTTTAAAATATCGCCCCAGTCGTGGTATTTAGGTAATACAATTTTGGGGATTCTAGTCCCACTGAGTGTCTGGCTTACCAAAGCTTGTTTAATGGTTTTGTCTCTTACTTGGTATTCAAAAAAGTCGCTATTATATTTCTTAACTAATGTAGGCCATTGTTCAATTAGATTCCAATTACTACTATCTAATTTACTATGAAAATGGGTTTTCATTTTTTCTAAAAAGGACCATTGCTCATTGTTGGCAAAATGTTTGTCTTGTTTAGCCAATTCAAGTGTTCCATTAATTTGGTATAGCTTTGATGCGATAGCAGATTGTTCTTTTACCCATGCATCATAATCCCTATTCTTATCGGCAATCTCAGCCAAATATCGCAGCCGTTTAGGCGGTATGATTTGTGATTGTGTTGTAGTAGAATGTTCTCGATCTTGCTTGGTATATTGTTCACTTGTATCTCCAAATAGCACCCCGGTTTTTGATTCTAAAACAGTAATGACGCGTTCAAATAATTCATTCACACCACTATCATTGAATTGAGATGCAATGGTTCCAACTATTGGAAGTTCACTGTCTTTTGTATCCCACAATCCATGATTTCTTTTGTACTGTTTACGTACATCG